>CACZZA010000007.1 GCA_902785485.1 uncultured Ruminococcus sp.
ATTTGTGTTGATGAAAACGGACGTGTTTTGCTGGGGAAACGTTCGGACAATCACATGTGGGGATATTCAGGCGGTGCAATAGAAATTGACGAATATGTCGAAGAGTGTGCAAAAAGAGAATTGTTCGAAGAGATGGGGCTGGTTGCAGAAGAACTTGAATTCTTTTGCGTGAATTCGGGACCGGAAGCTCATTATATCTATCCAAATGGAGACGAAGTTTCAAATTTTGAAATCGTCTATATTTGCAGAAAATGGCATGGCGAACCGAAATTTCAAGATGGTGAAATGGAAGATTTGCGTTTTCTGTCAGTCAGTGAAATCGTTCTTTCCGAAATCTCTCCACCAATCCGTTCCGTCGTCGAGAAGTATATATCACAAGCACACGTGTAAATTCAAATTTGTCGGGATGACAAGCGTGTATCATTATGGCGCTCTTATACAAAAAGAAAAAGTCGCATCAGCGGCTTTTTTCTTTTTCCGCACTTGTCCTCTTTTTCTTCCGATATACTTGACTTTATCGGCTTTTGAAGGTATTATAAAAGTGGGATAGTATGAAAAATGATCAGATAATTTCACAAGCGGGGTGATATGATGAAAGTCGTTATCGCTATGGATTCGTTCAAGGGCAGTCTGTCCGCGGTCCAGGCGGGCAACGCCGTCGCGGAGGGGATACGCCGCGTATTCGGAAAAGACGAGTGCGAGATCGTCGTGCGTCCGCTCGCCGACGGAGGCGAGGGCACCGTCGAGGCGTTTTCCATGTGCAGTGAGGTCGAATCGGTCGACGTTCGGGTCCACGGACCGTTGTTTGAAGAGATGACCTCCTCGTACGCGATATTTGAAAGCGACACCGCGTTTATCGAGATGGCGTCCGCTTCGGGACTTACTCTCGTCCCGCAGGAAAAACGCGATCCGCTCGTCACGACGACCTACGGCACGGGCGAGCTTATAATGGACGCCGTTCGCCGCGGGATACGCAAATTCGTAATCGGTATCGGCGGGAGCGCCACGAACGACGGAGGCGTCGGTATGCTCCAGGCGCTCGGATTTTCGTTCCTTGACGAAAGAGGAGAGGAGATCCCCTTCGGAGCCGCGGGACTTGAAAAACTCTGCGAGATCTCGGACGACGGAGTTTCTCCCGAACTGCGCGAGTGTTCGTTTGAAGTCGCGTGCGACGTCAAAAATCCGCTCTGCGGAAAGAACGGCGCTTCGCGCATATTCGGTCCGCAGAAGGGCGCTGACCCCGAAATGACAGAAAGAATGGACAAAGCGCTCGGACGTTACGCCGTTCTGACGAAGGCCTTCGCTCCTTCGAGCGACCCCGACGCGGCGGGCGCGGGAGCGGCGGGAGGACTCGGATTTGCGTTCCTCTCATATCTCGGAGGCAAGCTGCGCAACGGCGCGGAGCTTGTTATCAAGCTGACCGAGCTTGAACGTTACGTCAAGGACGCCGATATAGTCGTGACGGGCGAGGGAAGACTCGATTCGCAGAGCGTGATGGGCAAGGCTCCGACGACTGCCGGAAGCCTCGCAAAAAAATACGGCGCGAAGGTCATCGCGTTCGCGGGGTGCGTCTCCGACGACGCGCGCAAGTGCAACGCGGGCGGCATCGACGCCTACTTCCCGATCCTGCGCCGGCCCTGTACGCTCGACGACGCGATGGATATTGAAAACGCCTATACGAATATGAGGTCCGCCTCGGAGCAGGTGTTCCGTCTCATAGGTCTGTACGAAAAGAAAGAGAGAATCTGAATTGAACGACGAAATGCTTATAGAGAAAAGAATAAGCGGCGAAAAACGGTTTGAAGGCAAGATCGTCGATATCGAGTGCGACTCCGCGCTCCTTCCCGACGGCAAGACCGCCTACCGTGAAGTCGTCCGCAAAATACACAACGGAGTGTGCGTCGTGCCGCTGACCGACGACGGGAACGTCGTCATCGTGCGGCAGTACCGCTATCCTTACGCGGAGATACTCCCCGAGGCGCCCGCCGGGAAGTCCGAAAAGGGCGAGTCGCCCGAAGAGTGCGCCGTCCGCGAGCTGTCCGAGGAGACCGGCTACACGGCGGAAAAGCTCATTCCGCTCGGCGAGTTCTATCCCTCGCCCGGTATTATGGACGAAGTCCTCTACCTCTATGCGGCGACGGGACTCACCAAAGGACAGACCCACCCGGACGAAGACGAGTTCGTCGAGGCGTCGCTCGTTCCTCTTGAAAAAATGGTAGAGCAAATAATGAACGGAGAGATCCGCGACGGCAAGACGCAGACCGCGATCCTCAAAACGTACTTAAAAAAACAAAGAGGCGAGTTATGAGCGAGCTTTCCGTGACGAGCCTGCTCCGCAAACGCAGGAGCGACGGGAATAAATATGATTTCGGCTATCTGCTCTGCGTATGCGGCAGTTCGCTTTACCGCGGAGCGTCGGCTCTCGCCGTCAAGTCCGCCCTGCGTTCGGGTGTGGGACTTTGCTGTCTCGCGTCGATCGAAAAAGTCGTCTCGTCCGTTGCGGCAAAGCTCGACGAATGTACTTTTCTTCCTTTGAGGGAAAGCCCGAACGGCGCGATCTCGTCGGACGGTCTGCAAGCGATACTCGAAAAAAGCCACAGGGCGACCGCTGTTTTAGCCGGACCGGGTCTTACGCTCGACGACGAGGCGGTAAAGCTGGTCTACGGGATCATCGAGGGCGCGGACGTTCCGCTCGTACTCGACGCGGACGCGCTGAACGCCGTCAGCATCGACCGCTCCGTTCTGTCAAAACACAAAAAAGGAGCGGTACTGACTCCTCATTTCGGCGAGATGGCGCGGCTCTGCAAGGCGTCGGTGGCGCAGATCGCGGAGTCACCGGGAAAATACGCTTCGGAGTTCGCATCAAAACACGACTGCGTC
Organism: uncultured Ruminococcus sp.; assembly: GCA_902785485.1. Lineage (GTDB taxonomy): Bacteria > Bacillota > Clostridia > Oscillospirales > CAG-272 > RUG13077. The sequence continues at coordinate 2,881 of CACZZA010000007.1, forward strand.
GTCGTGCTGAAATCACATACGACCTGCATCGCGTCACCGGAAGGCGAGGTCTTTACCTGCGGAAGACCAAATTCCGGACTCGCGAAAGGCGGGAGCGGAGACGTCCTGTCGGGACTTATCGCCTCGCTGCTCGCGCAGGGGTATCCTCCGCTTGACGCGGCGAGACTCGGAGTTTATATCCACTCCGAGGCGGGCGGAATGCTTTGCGAAAGCCTCGGAGAAAGGGCGCTCCTGCCGTCAGACCTGCCGGATGTGTTCCCGGAGGTCTTCCGTTCGCTCGAGACCCCGGCGCGGCTCTGAAAAGACGCTTAGAACGCAGAACCAACCAAAAACCGCAAGAAAGATGAAAACGATGAAAAAATTACTTCTATTAACGGCGCTTTGTCTGCTCGTCGCTCTTACCGCGGCGTTCACCGTTACCGCGGACGCGGCGGGTGAAGAGAACCGGAAAATCATTGAGGTCGAAGTCGAAAAATACGCGAGCGCCCCGAGATCGGAAACTCTGTCCGAGTACGTCGGGAATATGGAAAAGTTCACCGCTTATCTCAAAGACTGTCTGATGAACAGGAAAGCGACCATAAACCTGAAATTTTATCCCGACGGATCGCCGATCTGCAAGGTCGGAAAGGAGCTTCCGTTCACACAAGAAATGATCAAAGAAATCGCCGAGTTCTGCGACGGTATCGTCGAGGCGTTCGATCTTTGTAATAACTTCTCAAGCGAGAGTTTCGGCGGCGAGTTGACCTCGCTTACCGTGGGATATCGTTACTCTCAGGAAGAATACGAGGCTAAGCTCGCCGAGTGCGAAGCGGCGGCGGATAAGCTGCTCGCCGGAATAAGCGGGAACGACTCTCTGAGCGACCTTGAGATCGCTCTGCTCCTGCACGACAGACTTGTCTTGTGGAACGAGTACGACAACAGACTTTTTGATCCCGAGTTCGAAGGAAAAACGAATGAGTTCAGCTCAGTTTATCCGGAGTCTTTCACGATGTACGGCGCGCTTGTCAATCATATTTCGGTCTGTCAGGGTTACGCGAGGGCGTATTCCTTCCTGCTCGATAAAATGGGAATCGAAAACTATCTTGTGACCTCCGACGCGCTCAACCACGAGTGGAATATCGTTTATATCGACAACAAACCTTATCACGTAGACGTGACCTGGGACGACGGCGCGATAAACGGTTGGAACGCCGCGGGACGCGTCGCTCACGATAACTTTTTGCTTTCCACCGCTCAACTGAGAGCGGGGGTGAACGGGTCAACACCTCATAATGCGAGCGATTATGACTCATCGCCGGTCGATACGACCTACGACACTTATTTCTGGCAGAACGTCGATTCTATGTTCGTTCTCGTCGAATCGAACGTCTATTACCTCGATAACTCGACCGGTGTGATAAGGGCGTTCGGTGACCATAGCGCGGTCTTTACGATCAGCGACGGCACGACCGAGTCGGGACAGACGACCTGGTCGGCGGTCGGAGGAGGATTTTATCCCGGAAATCATTCAAAGATCGCGACCGACTGGACTTATATTTTCTTCAATACCGCGAACGCGATCTGGAAAGTCGCTCCCGGAGACGTAAAAGCGACGAAGATCTCGGAAACTGTCAACGACGCGTCTGCGGGACACTGTGTATACGGACTTTCGTACGACGGCAGCAAGTTTATTTACGACGTCAGCACAACTCCGGTCTTCGGCGGAGAGGATGTAAGATACACACTCGACTACGCCGCCGAAGTCAGGATCACGGGCATCTCCGTTCAGTCTAACGTCGGATATAAATTTGAATACGGTGAGGACGTCAAGCTCGACGAGATCGTTTTAGGCGTTGAGTATTCCGACGGAAGCTCCGTTTCGGTCCACGAAGGATTTACCACGAACGTTGACGGAACGCTCCCGGGAATGCACGTCGTGAAGGTGACCTATGAAGGGTTTGAGGCTTATTTCGAGATCGAGATAACCAAACGGAGCGTGACTTCATTACCCGAGTTTTCCGCAGAGAGCGTCACGGATACCTCCGTCACCCTGACCCTTGTCGAAAACGCGGAATATTCGTCGGACGGCGAAAACTGGCAGGACTCGAACGTGTTTGAAGACCTTGTTCCGGGAAAGAAATATTTCTTCTATGCGAGATATAAAGAAAACGATACCGACTTTGCCGGAAGCGCCGGCGACGGACTCGAAGTTACCACCGAGCGTACGGAAGTCGAATTTACCGCTGTAATAAAGGGTGGAAACAAGGCGGGAGATACGCTCAAGGTCGAGTTTACGGGACTTCCCGAGGGAGTTTCCCCGGCAGTCACCTGGTACGTCGGAAATTCAGAGGTCCAAAGCGAAACGTTCGATCTTACCGAGGATCACGCCGGAAATTACGTTTACGCCATAGCGACGCTCGATACGGAGTCTTATAAGGGTAGTGCTGAAACGAACAGAGTATGGGTCGTCTCCGCGCAGGTCGTCTGGGGTGACGCCAACAACGATCAAGTCGTCACCGCGCTTGATATAGTCAGACTTAAAGTGTATATTGCGTCGGGACTGAATTCCGTCAGACTCGGAAGCGGCGCTGACGCAAACGGAGACGGGATGGTCGACGCTTTGGACGTCGTAAGGCTGAAAAGATTCTTTGCCGAATACGATTATCCGAACGGCGGGAGTCCGGTCAGACTCGGACCCGAGCCGAACGAAAATACCCCGGAAGATCCTCCCTCCGAAAACGAAGGCTGGTCCAAAGACATAAGATAACAGAAAACGGAGCAACAGGGTCTGCTCCGTTTTTTCGTTATGTCATGGGTCCGGCGTGTTTTTTCAAGCGGACCGGGGAGAATGCGCGAGCCGTCGTATCAAAGCGGAGGGGCGGGCGTGAGATCTTCCTTACTCCGGTCATTCTTTCCATTTATATTATATTTCGTATCCCGTTGCTGAAAATGACCGTCCGACGGGGGTATCAGACGTTCTGCTCGTAATCCTTTGAAGCGGAGGCGAGGCGTTCCTTTATTTTGTCCGCGAGGGGCGCGGGAGAGACTACCCTGACGCGTCCGGCGTACTGCATCGCCCAGTGTTCCATCGCCATCGGACTGACCGTTACCGAGACGCGGTACGTTTCTTCGCCTTCCTTAGTGATCCTTACGTCTTTGCCGAACCAGTCGATAACGTCGTCTATCACGTTTTGTCCGGCGATGAAGTCGACTCTCTCGGGTTTGTCGTGGTACATATAGGGAAGGGCGGTCGAGAGATTTTTATAATTTATCCCGTTTTTATACCCTTCTACCTCCGTGATGGGGACGAGCTTTTCGTCGGTCAGCTTCATATTCGTTATGCGGTCGAGACGGTAGAACGTGATGTTCTCCCATTTCTCGTTGCGCGCCATAAGATAATACCGCTGATTGTGCAGGATAAGCTGGTAGGGACTGACCTTGTGGGTGTGAGTCAGCCGCAGCTTTTTGTCCGCGCCGTATTTGTTATAGTCGAAAACGATCTGCCTGTGAGCCTCGATAGCCTCGTCCACAAGCTCGATATTGTTGAAAAACGCGTAGTTTTCGGTCTTATCCCAGTCGTTCAGCGAGTGGATGTGCTTTACGTGCGAGCGGAAATACTTGTTCGACAGAGAACAGAGCTTGTCGATCAGCTCCTTTGAGAACGACGCCGTGATGTATTTGCTCGACAGTACGCCGTCTATGAGGACGCGAAGCTCCGCGTCGGTGAAATCCCTCACCGCAAGATAACTCCCGTCGCGTCCGGACTCGATCTCGTATCCCGCGTCCTTGAGCAGGGCGACGTTGCGCCCTATCGCTTTGCGTTCGATATATATGCCGTAGTCCGCTTCAAGGTATTTCGCTATGTCCTCCTGTTTTAGCGGATGCTCTTCGTCGCTGTACCTGCGAAGTATCTGAAGTATGCGTAACAGCGCGAGCTTTTTCGGTTCAAACCCGTCCATCTTATCCCTCCGTTTGCCTGCTTTTACGTTTCGCTTATAAATATATCATATAATGAAAATAAAATCAACCCCGTGAAAAAAGGAGAGCGGTTATTTATAATCTCAAAACGTGGTTTGTAATTGTGAAAACCTTATAAAAATACCATAAAAAAGCTTTTGAGAGAATTTTTTATCAAAAAAAGTATTTACAAAGTCAAATTGATGTGATATAATAACCCATAGTCTCTGTAAAGGGATTATTATACGGTCCCGGACTTTAGAGATAGTTGATCACGGCATAAAACCGTTTTCAAATAAATTTTATATTTATATTTTTTAAGGAGGAATCCACAATGAAGAAGTTTTTAGCGCTTCTCCTCGTTGCCGTTATGGTGCTGGCTATGCTCGCAGCTTGCGGCGATGAGAAACCGTCAAATGAGACGGAAAAGCCCGGTGAAACCGACAAACCGGGAACTCCCGTCGAAATGACCGATCCGTACGCGGGCAAGACCCACGCGGAGATTTCCGACGATCTTTACGAGAAGGTCCTCGGCGACTTCGACAAGCTCTATGCACAGGCTAAAGAGGCAAAGAGCATTTCCGAGAGATTCGCTCTCATGGCTATCGCAGAAGCGAAGCTCCTTGAGTCCGGCGTTATGCTTCCGTCTTCTTCCAAGGGCGGCAACTACGCTATCTCCAAGGTAGCTCCCTACACCGTTACCCCTGTTCTTTGGGGCAATGACTCCGACAGATTCTACAATGCCATCATCGTTGGCGGCGAGAATGCCATCAAGGCTTCCGAGAGAGACGAACTGAAGGCTCTCTGGGCTGAGACCAAAGGCACCGGCACCTACCTTGCAAAGGCTAAAGAATACCTCACCGGCAAGGGCTACACCTTCGTTGACACCTACGAGCTCGGATACACTTCCGATCCTCAGACTTGGGACGCGCTCAACACCTACAGAGCCGCTGACTCCGAAGCTATCGTCAACACCTACACCGGTCTGCTTGAGTACAACGTAGAAAATACTCAGGTTCCCGCACTCGCAGAAGCTCTCCCGACCGTCTCCGCTGACGGCCTCACCTACACCTTCAAGATCCGCAAGAACGTCAACTGGGTCGACTCTCAGGGCAAGGTCCTTGAACCCGTTACCGCTAAATCCTTCGTCGCCGGCATGCATCACATGCTCGACGCACAGGGCGGACTTGAGTACCTCGTTTCCGGTATCATCAAGAATGCAGATCAGTATATGAGCGGCGAGATCACCGACTTCTCGCAGGTCGGCGTAAAAGCTGTTGACGATTATACTCTCGAGTATACTCTCGAAGCTCCCTGCCCCTACTTCCTCACCATGTTCGGTTACAACATCTTCGCTCCTATCAGCGAAGTCCAGTTCCAGGCTAAGGGCGGCGTATACGGAGTAGAAGAGTTCAAGGAAACAAAAGAGAAAGCTTCTTACACCTACGGTAAGACCCCCGATGACATCGGCTACAACGGAGCTTACATCGTAACCTCCAACACTGCTGAAAACTCCATCGTTTTCGAAGCCAACCCCGAGTTCTACGCTCCCGAGCTTCTCAACGTCAAGAAGATCGTCTGGACCTTCCTCGACGGTAAGAACCCCACCGCTTCCTATGACTTCTTCAAGGAAGGCAAGTTCGCGGGCGCGGGTCTGAACACTCAGGCTCTCGCGAAGTGCAAAGAAGACAAACTCTTTGACGATTACGCATACGTTTCTTCCACCGACGCTACCTCGTACCCGATGTTCCTCAACCTTTACAGAGCACAGTACGGCAACTATGACGATCCGACCATCGCTCCCACTACTCTCAGCGACACCGATAAGGTCCGCACCAACCTCGCGATGGGCAACCAGATGTTCCGTCTGGCGGTCGTTACCGCTCTTGACCGCGGCGCGTACAACGCTACGACTCAGGGCGACGAGCTCAAGCTCACCAACCTCGTCAACTCCTACACTCCCGGAACCTTCGTAACTCTTCCCGAAGACGTTACCGTCAAGATCGGCGACGCTGACAAGAAGTACGAAGCAGGCACGTTTTACGGTCAGATCATGCAGGATCAGATCGTTGCAGACGGATTCTCCATCAAGGTTTGGGATCCGCAGGCTGACGGCGGCATCGGTTCTTCCGCGGGCTTTGACGGCTGGTACAGCCCCGAAGCTTCCAAGCAGTATCTCGCATCTGCGGCAGATCAGCTCAAGGAACTCGGCGTCGAGATCTCCAAAGAGAACCCGATCAAACTCGAGCTCCCCTACTACGACATCAACGAGACCTATACTCAGAGAGCTAACGCTCTGAAACAGTCCATCGAAACTTCCACCGACGGCCAGATCGAGGTCGTTCTCGTTAAGACCGGCGGCTCCAATGCCAAGAACTGGTACAACGCAGGTTACTATCCGGAATCCGGCGACGGCATGAACTATAACATTGTCGACGTTTGCGGTTGGGGTCCTGACTTCGGCGATCCTCAGACCTACCTCGACACCATGCTCGGCCAGCCCGGCGGTATGGCGAAGAACATTGGCTTGTATTGATCTCCCGAACTTAAAAAAGGAAAACCACATACAAGTAATTACAGATGGTTGATTAATCATTGTACGGTAAGAGGATGAATGACCTTCATCCTCTTACTTGTCAATGATGAAACGACAAATCCAAGCAGGAAGAACTTAATTATGACAAAGTATCTACTCAGACGTCTGTTGCACGGGCTGTTTTCGGTCATAGTGGTCGTCGCCGTGGTAATGCTGTTGGTCTATTCCCTGACGGACCGTGAAAAAATATTCGGCAGCGATCCTTTGTTTTCAAAGAAAGCGAGCAACGTAAGAGAAACATATAAATACGAGCAGTGGGAAAAGTACGGATACATCGATTACGTAACATATAACGAATACCTTATCTCTCTCGTCCGTTCCGGCGAGATCACCGAGGAGCAGAGGGCGAAAGCCGTCGACATCGCTCCTACCGCCGACAGGAATGAGATCGACGGGAATTACGTCGTCGACATCCATTCCAAAGACGACTCTCCCGCGGCGGCGGAAATGATCGGCCGCTTCGAAGAGTATTATAAATCTCAGGGATATACCGTCGTGCGCCTCAACGCCGACTATTACTCAGTCCGTACCAAAAAGCTCAATAACGGCGGCAAACAGGTGCTTTTCACCTATAAAGACAGACCGCTCATTTCAAGATTACTTTCTTATTTCGGAAATATTTTCTCTGTTGACAACATTCATTACGTTGACGCCGAAAACGACATAGGTGAAAGAAAACTCACCTTCACCCTGCACGACCCCGCTTATACCGATCCGGAGACGGGCAAAGCTCCGTTCTCTCCCGCTATAATCGGTAACGGAACCAGGCACAAATATCTTTTATACGTTGACGGATCCTTCCCGTTCGTTCATCAGAACCTGCTGAACATCAGCATGGGAACTTCCTACTCCGTGAACCAGGGCGTCGACGTTTACGATACGATGACTCTGACGCAGGGCAAATACGTCAAGCGCGTGATAACCTATCCGACGGGACTCGTCGAAGACAGCGCGGACGATCTGCACAGCGCAACGTATGTCGCCGGCTCGCACGAGCTCAGCCAGACGATCTCCGACCGTTTCACCGACGATTATTCAAACGTTTCGACCGTCAAGGCGAGCAAGTCGAAGATAGGCTTCTCGTTCGTCATCGGTATCATATCGGTCGCTCTCGCGTACGTGCTCGGCGTTCCGCTCGGAATACTCATGGCGAAGCAGAAGGACAAGCTGCTCGACAAGATAGGTACCCTTTACATCATCTTTATCATAGCCGTCCCGAGCCTTGCGTACATTTTTATGTTCCAGGCTATAGGACGGAGCATGGGACTTCCCAGCATCATGGACGTCAACAACGAATCGTGGAAGATGTATATCCTCCCGATCGTTTCGCTCGCGCTGCCCTCCGTTGCGAACTTGATGAAGTGGCTGCGCAGATATATGATAGATCAGATGAACTCCGATTACGTACGGTTTGCAAGATCCGGCGGTCTTTCGGAGGGCGAGATCTTCACAAAGCACATACTTAAAAACGCCGCGATACCGATCATCCACGGTATCCCCGGATCGGTGCTCGGCGCGCTCGTCGGCGCGATCATTACCGAACGCGTTTATCTCGTTCCCGGCGCGGGCAACCTGCTCACGAACGCGATCAACGCGAACGACAACGGCGTTATCGTGGGTCTGACCCTGTTCTACGCTCTGCTTTCGATCATATCGCTGATACTCGGCGATATCCTGATGGCGACGGTCGACCCGAGAATTTCGTTTACCAACAAAGCGAGGTGAGAGATAATGAACGAACTTACAGATATCAGTTCTCTCGGATTGAGTGAAGAAGAGCTCTTCTCGCGCGTTGACAATGACAGTCTTGCCGCGGAAAAGATCACGGCGCCCCGTTACAGCTACTGGCACTCGGTCTTCCGCGTGTTCTTCCGCAAAAAGATCAACATCGTCATTCTCGCTCTGCTCGCTATCATAATCGCGTTCGCGTACATCTATCCGATGTTCTCGAACTACGACAGATTTGCGCACGTTCTCGTGGAGGGCGGCAAACATCTGACACCTCAAAAGGCGCTTGAAATGCACCCGGACGACAGCGCCATCCACTGGATCCTCGGCTCCGGCGGAGCCGGCGAATCCACGTTCGATGCCATCTGGGTCGGCTCGCGCATCTCGCTGTCGCTCGCGTTCGTCTGCGCGCTTATCAATATGACGATAGGCGTCATCGTGGGCGCGGTCTGGGGTTTCTCGAAAAAAGTCGATATGGTGATGCAGGAGGTCTATAACATCATAGGCAACGTTCCGTACATCCTGCTCATCTCAGTCGTCGTCATGATACTCAGCGCCAGCTTCTGGTCGCTTGTTTTCGCCCTGACCGTCACGGGATGGCTCGCAATAGCGTACTTTATCCGTACGCAGGTCGTCATCATCAGGGACCGCGAGTACAACCTCGCGTCGCGCTGCCTCGGCACGTCGACTCTGCGCATCGCCATGAAGAACATCATGCCCTTTATGGTATCCGTCATAGTCACGCTCGCGGCGACGGAGATACCGTCGTACATTTCATACGAAGTATTCCTGAGCTACATCGGTCTTACGATGTCCGATATTTCTCTCGGTAAGCTCATCGGAACGGCTCAGCCGTCGATGTTCACACCCGGTATGCAGCTCGAGTTCTGGGCTCCCGTCGCGATAGCGTCGATAATCACTGTCGTGCTTTACGTCGTCGGACAGAACCTCGGAGACGCATCCGACCCGAGAACGCATATGTGAGGGCAAGACGGTGGAAAACAAAAAAGTAATCTTGTCCGTAAAGGACCTTGAAGTTAAATTTCACGTCAGAGGCAGGATCCTGACCGCGATACGCGGCATTTCCCTCGACATATACGAAAACGAATCCATCGCCATTGTCGGCGAGTCCGGTTCCGGAAAATCCGTATTCACCAAGACCTTTGCCGGAATGCTTGATTCAAACGGCTTTATCAGCAAAGGAGATATCATTTTCAACGACGACGAGCTCGTCGTGACCGACGTCGTCAATTCAGCGCGCAACAAGAGGCTCATAGGTTCGATCAACGCAAAGCTCGACGCCAAGGCGGCGGAGGAGCACGCGTCGGGCATCTGGCGCGAGCTCAAGGAGCTCGAGTCGGAGAACAAGAGGCGTTTTACCCTTACCGACGAAGACGAAAAGGCGTTTGACGAACGTCTGCACGACCTCAACTTTGCAAAAGCCGAGGCGTACAACACCAAGCTGACGTTAGACTCCTCGAAGGAAAAAGCCGAGATCAAAAAGAAAGAGGCTGAAATAGCCGAGCTGGAAAAGCAGATCAAGGCGATCGAAGGCGAAAAGAAGGCGAAGATAGCCGAAAGGAAAAAACAGGCTGACTCCGACACAAGTTATATTTCGTCCTTCAATACCAAAAAATCGGAGCTTGAAGCCCGTTATTCCAAGGAAGTTTCTTCCTATAAGATCACTCCGGAGGTCTCCGAACGTAACAAGGTCATCGCCAAGGAGATCGTCCTTTCGACCGATCACATCGGCGGTATCCACGGCGGCAATCTTCGCCGTTCGCTCGTAAAAAGCGTGCTGAAGGCGATGAAGATGGGCGTCGATCTGAATAACGAGAACGAGCGCAACAAGGTGTTCGATACCGTCATCTTCCGCGTGCGTTACATCAGTGAGGACGAGAAGTGGCTCCACGGCGAATGTGTCGTCAACCTCGCCAAGATCAACGAGTCCGCGTATTGGACTCAGATCCGCGGTAAAAAGATCGCCACGGTCTTCCAGGACCCCATGACCTCTCTCAACCCGATCATCCCGATCGGCAAGCAGATCACCTCGATAATCCTCAAGCACCAGAAATGCACGGAGGTCGAGGCGAGAGAGCGCGCGCTCGTGCTGATGAAAAAGGTCGGCATCCCGAACGCGGAGAACCGTTACGACGATTACCCGTTCCAGTATTCCGGCGGTATGCGTCAGCGTATAGTCATAGCGATCGCGCTTTCGTGCCAGCCTAAGATACTGATCTGCGACGAGCCGACTACCGCTCTTGACGTTACGATCCAGACGCAGATACTGACCCTGCTGAAGGACCTTCAGAAAGAGTTCAACTATACGATAGTATTCATCACGCACGACCTCGGCGTCGTCGCCAATATAGCGGACCGCGTTGCGGTGCTTTACGCCGGACAGATCGTCGAGCTCGGCAACGTGGACGAGGTATTCTTCGATCCGCGCCACCCGTACACCTGGGCTCTGCTTTCGTCGCTTCCTCAGCTCGCGCAGAGGAACACGAAGCTTTACTCGATCACGGGTACTCCCCCGAGCCTTTATAATACCATCGTGGGAGATCCCTTCGCGCCGAGAAACCCGTATTGCCTCAAGATAGACACGCTCAAAGAGCCGCCCGTCTTCAAGGTGACGGAGACCCACTTCGCGAAGACCTGGCTGCTCGATCCGAGGTCCCCGAAGATCGAAAAGCCCGAGGCGATCTGCGACATCCATGAAAAGCTTATGAAAGCGTTCAATATCTGAAAGGAGGTCTCTAAGTATGTTCGGCAAAAAGAAAAATGACAAACTCGGAAAGACCTCCGAACTCGGCGCCACCGCAAAGCACCTTCCCGAAAAGGGTCCGATAGCCGAGAACGGCAAGGAGATACTCCTGTCGCTCAAAAACGTCGACATCACGTTCGGCAAGGGCGATCGCGCGGTGCATGCGGTAAAGGACGCAACGTTCGATATTTACAAGGGCGAGACCTTCTCTCTCGTCGGCGAGTCCGGTTCCGGCAAAACGACGATAGGGCGCGCGGTCATCCGCGTCAATCCCTGCGCCGCGGGAGAGATCGACTACAAGGGCGTCCGTATCTCCGGAAAGATCCCTCATTCGCTCGACAGAGAGGTCATACGCAATATACAGATGGTCTTCCAGGATCCCGCGGCGTCGCTGAACGAACGCGCGACCGTAGACTACATCATTTCGGAAGGACTTTATAACTTCCACCTCTACAAGAACGAGGCAGACCGCGTCGCCAAAGTCGAAAATATGATCGACGAGGTCGGACTTCTCCCGGAGCATCTGACGAGATACCCGCACGAGTTTTCGGGCGGTCAGCGTCAGAGGATCGGTCTTGCGAGGGCGATGGTAATGGAGCCCGAACTCGTCGTAGCCGACGAGCCGATCTCAGCTCTCGACGTTTCGATCCGCGCGCAGGTGCTGAACCTTCTCAAAAAGTTCCAGCAGGAGCGCGGCACGACCTACCTGTTCATAGCGCACGACCTTTCGATAGTCCGTTTCATTTCGGACCGTATAGGCGTTATCTACAAGGGAAATATCGTAGAGATCTCGACGGCGGAAGAGCTTTTCGACTACCCGCTCCATCCGTACACCCGTTCGCTGATCTCCGCGATCCCGATCCCCGATCCGCTGCTTGAAAAGAACAAGGTACCGTTCATATACGATCCATCCGTTCACGATTACAGCGAGGAAACGCCCGAGCTGACCTACATCGGACACGATCATTACGTCTACGGCAGCAAGTCCGAAATAGAGGAATACAAGAAGATCCGCGAGGCGGGAGTTCCGCTCAAATCGGTCACGATCCGCGACCCCGACGCTCCGGAAGAGGAGAAAAAGACCGAGGACGCGAACGTGTCCAGGGAGCCGATCCTCGATACTCCTGTCCACGATACGGGAAGCATCTGGCTTTCGATCCTGGCGTTCCTGCTTCCGATCATCGGACTTATCACCGGCGGCATATTCCGAAAACACAATTATATGCGCAACCGTAAGTCCTGTATCAAAGGCGCAATCGTCGGATTTGTGGTCCGCGGCGTGATACTCGCGCTGTTCGGTCTGCTGCTCCTGCTCTCGATAGTCTGATAAGATATGATGAACAAAGAGCAAGATCCGAACGACAAAAGCATATTCAACAAAAAAACTCTGATTCGTTTGGTGACCGTGATCGCTCTCATAGCGCTCGCGGTCGCCGCGTTTACCTACGCTATCGGCAAGCTCGTAACGGCTGAAAGCGGATACCGCGAGGTCGAGTGTACGGCGAACGCCACGAACTGCTCGTCGGAGTTCATATTCACCTACAACCTCGGCGTTTCGGGAATGTCTCCCACCGCCGAACTAAAAGCGGTGACCAACCTTTACAACGAAAGAGCGATGTTCTACTACCGCGTGTTCCATCCGACGCAGGAGTTCGACGGGATGAAAAACGTCGCGTCGCTCAACACGCGCCCGAACGAAACGCTTACGGTTCCCGCGGAGCTTTATGCGTCGCTTGAAAAGGCCGCCGCTGACGGGGAGCGCAATATTTATCTCGCTCCTTTTTTTGCGTACTATGAAACTCTGTTCGCGTCGTCGTACGACGAGGACGCCGCCACCTGGGATCCCGCGCGGAACGCGGAACTCAAAGCCGAGTACGAAAAAACGCTCTCGTTCGTTTCCGATCCCTCTCACGCGGAACTTACGTTCGGAGGGGAGAACAAGGTCACTCTGAAGGTCAGCGACGCCTATCTCGCTTACGCGAAGGAAGTCGGCATCACGACGTTCATTGACTTTTTCTGGATGAAAAACGCTTTTATAGCCGATCTTTTCGCTTCCGACCTGATCGCGGGAGGGTACGTTTACGGCTCCATTGCTTCGCGCGACGGTTACGTGCGCAACCTCGATGAAAGCAGCGCGGAATACGCCTTTGACTTTTTCGATCTGAGAGACAATGCGATCACTCATTCGGGAAAACTCGTTTATAAGGGAAAGGCGGCGCTCTGCTCGTTTCATTCGTTCATACTCGACGACGTCGACAAGCTCTATACCTACTACTACTCGAACGGCGACGTCGTGACGAGATACGTCTCCCCTGAGAACGCGCTGACTGACGGTCAGGGCAGCGCCATGCTCGTCTATTCGAGGGATATGGGGTGCGCGGACCTTCTGTTTGCGGGACTCGAATGTTACCGTTCCGGCTCGCTCACGAAGTTTGAGGCAAATAACGCCGGAGCCGTCTTCTCATCCGGAGGAAAAACCGAGAAAAAGAGTTTTGACGGCTTCAGCTTTACCGAGGGCTGATCTCGCCGCTCCGACCGAAGAAAATGGGTGAAAATATGAAAAACAAGAACGCAAAGATCGTTTCCGCGTCAAGCCGCGCGGTATTCTTTCTTGCGTTCTTTTTACTTTTGCTCCTGACCGTATCATGTTTTTTATACACGACTTTCGTGGATAAAGAAAACGAGTACCTCGAACGGGTCACGATAGAAAGCGGTAACGTCGGCGTGTCGTTGCTATTCGTGACGGCGTTGTTCGTTATCCTGTTTTTCATCACGAAGCTCGTGAGAAAACTGCAATTCAAGAGGCTCATTCTGCTGTTCGAACTTTACGCTTTGACGTCCGGCATAATATTCGTTTTTATGGCGCGTTCCTATCCGACTAACGATTCCTACGCCGTTACCGCCGCCGGCGCGGGTCTGGCAAGGGGAGACACCGGAGAACTGATACGCCACACCGATTATTTTACGCGTTATCCTTTCCAGCTCGGATACGTTTTGTGGACCGAGATCTTCAGCTTTCTGACGGGGACGGGCGACGGCTTTCTGGCGCTCGAAGTCGTGAACGCCGTTTGCCTCGCGTTCGCGGAGTGCGGACTTATCGCGCTGAGCCGCTTTCTCTCCGAAAAAGACGGAGTACCGTCGGTATGCGCCCTGTTTTTGATCCTCTTTCCGCAGGCGACTTTCTATTCGGTCTTTTTGTACGGGAACATCCCGTCGCTCTGCTTTGCGGTCTGGAGCGTGTATTTCTTTTTCCGCTATCTCAAAAACGGCAAAAGGACGTTCGTCGCTTTGTCCGCGCTCTTTTTGCTCGTCGGAGTGTGGCTCAAGCTGAACACGCTGATCGTGTTCGTCGCTTTGATGATCGTCTACGTTCTGCATATAATAAAAGAAAAGAAATGGCTTGAATGCGTTCCGGCTCTCTGCTTCTGCCTTTTGATAATTTTCGGCAGGGGACTGCCTCAGAAGTTTTACGAGGCGAGGTACGGACTTGACTTCGGAGACGGGATCCCGATGGTCAGCTGGGCGGCAATGGGACTCGGCGATTCATCGCCTATTTTCCGCGGTTGGTACGATCCCGGGCCTACCGTACAGAATTTCAGCGCGGCGGGCAAAGACAGCGAAAAGGCGGCGGAGAAGTCGCGCGAACAGATCGCGGAGAGACTTTCCGAAATGTTGAAAGAACCCTCGTCAACGCTCATTTTCTTTAAGAATAAGACGGTAAGCCAGTGGGCGGAGCCGACTTATCAGTCGGTCTGGAATATCGACGTGCGCGGCGTATATCCCGGAGAGAGAACGGGCATCGCCGAATTTGCGGTCGGGCATCAGCGGGAGACCGCGGAGGCGCTCGACGTTTCGGTCATCCTGCTTTACGGTATGGCGTGCGCCGGATGCGCAGTGTTTCTGCTTCGCAAAAAGAGAGAAGAAACTCTTTTCGCGGCTCTTCTCGCCCTGATATTTCTGGGAGGATTTTTCTATCACCTCATTTTCGAGGCAAAATCGCAATATATTCTGATCTACGCGCTTTGGCTGACGCCGCTTTCGGCGGTCGGCGCGGACGCGTGCTTTGAAAAATTCGGGATCATCGTCCGCAAGGCGGGAAAACTGATCGGCTCCCTCAAAAGCCGTTCCGGAGACGCCGGGGAAAAGCCGGAAGAAAGGGAAGAATGATGTCAAAAAAGACAAAACGTCCGAAGAAAGTCATTGAGCCGGAAGAGACCGGAAAGAAAGACTTTACGCGCCTGATCTCCGGTGTGCTGCTCGGTCTTTACGGACTCGTTTCTCTCATTCTCGACTGGACCGAGCGTCTCAGCGACCTCTCCGTCGAGGCGTATTCCGAAATAATCCTTCACGCGGCGTTTCTCGTACTCGGTGTCTCGCTTGCGATCGGAGCGAGATACGCTTATCTGTTCATACTCTTGCTCGTTTCGGCGATAAGACTGTATCTCATCGTGTACGACGTAGTGCTTCCGATGGCTCGCGATCCCCTCGTTATGCTGACCGAGGAGGAGTTTTTCCTCGCCGCGGGACATCTCGTTTCTGCGGCGGGAACGGTATTGCTTTTCCTGTATCTGCTGTCTCCGCGATTTATCGAAAAAGCGGCGCAAAGGCTGTTTTATCTGCCCGCGGCACTGATCGCGGCGTCGGTCGTCCTGTCCGCTTTGTCGTTCGGATTCAGCGCCGGCGCGTCCGGAGTTGGAGATGCGTTTATCGACTTTTTGAAAAACCTTCCGCTGACGCTCCTTCTCGCCGGAGGATATTTTCTCGCGGGAATAAACGCAAAACGCGGAAGCCGGAGTACCGAAGATTGACCGTATCGAGCCGCCCCTTTACGAGGGGCGCTTGCTTTTTTTAATCGGACCTGCGTTGCCCCGGGGGGGTTATCTTTGTTTTCTTAACAAAACGGAGAAAAAACGGCTCATTATTCAAAAACTTCCGCCACGTATTGCTTTTTCAGATATACGGGACTATACTTTATTTGAAAATAAACGCTTTTACGGAGGACGGTAAAAATGGGAAAAACGGAGATAAAATATCTCACCTTATCACAGGAAGACCTCATCAACGCGGGAGCCTTTGATCTCAAAATGGCAAAAGACGCTCTGCAGAAGTCCCTCTTCAAGTTCAGGGACGGAAGGATCCTGTTTCCGGACAAGATAGTACAGATCTTCAACGACGAGACTCAGGAAAGGATCAACTGCCTGCCCGCGACGCTTTGCGACGACAAGATCTGCGGCGTCAAGTGGGTATCGGTATTTCCGCCCAACCCGCGCAGATACGGCACGCAGAACCTCTCAGCGATCATCGTGCTTTCCGAGTTGGAAAAAGGATACCCGATATGCGTAATGGACGGGACTCTCTGCTCGAATATGCGTGTTGCCGCCATGGGCGCTTCCGCCGCTGAAGTCCTCGCGAGAGAAGACAGCGAGACCATCGGTTTCATCGGCGCCGGAGAACAGGCGAAGATGCACCTGCTCGGTATGAAGGCGGTACGTCCCGGACTCAAGGTCTGCAAGGTGTCCGCTAAAGAAGAATACGAGGAAGAGGGCTTTATCAACGACCTTTCCAAGATACTTCCCGATATGAAGTTCGTTCAGTGCCACACAAAGTCTCAGGACGCCATCGAAGGAAGCGACATCATCGTCACCGCGACGAGCGCGCAGGCTCCTCTGCTCAAGGCGGCGTGGATCAAG
The DNA here is from genome assembly GCA_902785485.1 of uncultured Ruminococcus sp. Classification (GTDB taxonomy): domain Bacteria; phylum Bacillota; class Clostridia; order Oscillospirales; family CAG-272; genus RUG13077. The sequence goes on from CACZZA010000007.1 coordinate 19,595, forward strand.
GAAGGCGCTTTCTACAGCCATATCGGCGGGTGGGAAGACGAGTACGCCGTAGTGAAAAAGGCGTCCAAGATCGTCGTCGACGACTGGGGCACTGTCAAGCACCGCGCGCAGACCGTCAGCCGCGCTTATAAAGACGGGGTCATCACCGATTCCGACATATACGCCAACCTTATCGACATCCTTTCCGGAGAAAAGAAGGGCAGAGAAAACGACAAAGAGTTCATCTATTTCAACGCGGTAGGTCTTGCTTACACCGACGTTTCGATAGCGTACGCCATGTACAGGAGAGCGGTCGAGGCGGGAGTCGGAACGCAGTCTTATCTCCAGGAAAAGATGATTTTCGAGAAGGATCTTACCGGCAAGATCAAATTCTGATCCGCGATCAACGGCATAAAACGGGGAATACCGCCTGAACGGTCTCCCCGTTTTTTTTGATTTTTTTTGAAAAAACTATTGACAATAGTACGACAGCGGACTATAATGACAATGGTTAGCAAGGGCTAACCATATAAAATCGTATCGGGTTAGCATACGCTAATCGAATGGCTCGCTTGCCCGGACAAACGTATGAAAAGAGGGAATGACAATGCTTCCGCTGACGCTGGGAACGGTCGGAGAAGAAAACATAATAAAGAAGGTAAGCGGTAATCCGGAGGTGAAAAAGCACCTTGAGGATCTCGGTTTCGTAGCGGGAGGCTCCGTGACGGTGATCTCGGAGATCGCGGGAAACGTTATCGTTAACATCAAGGATACCCGCGTCGCCATCAGCAAAGAGATGGCGCAGAGAATCATGATATAAAATGAATAATATACACTCACAAAAGGGGGAAAGACGATGAAAACGCTGAGAGACGCGAAGATCGGATCGACGGTCAAAGTGGTCAAGCTCCACGGAGAGGGCGCCATCCGCCGCAGGATAATGGATATGGGCATCACCAAGGGTGTTGAGATCTATATCCGCAAGGTGGCTCCGCTCGGAGACCCGGTCGAAGTCAACGTTCGCGACTATGAGCTTTCGCTCCGCAAAGCGGACGCGGAAATGATCGAGATCGAATAAGGATCCCGGATCTTTTTCTCAAATGAATCATCAAGAGAGGATAACCGTATGAATATCAGAATAGCCCTCGCGGGCAACCCTAACTCGGGTAAAACGACTCTGTTCAACGCTCTGACCGGTTCCAATCAGTTTGTCGGAAACTGGCCCGGCGTCACGGTCGAGAAAAAGGAAGGAAAACTCAAAAAGCACGACGGAGTGACGATCACCGACCTTCCCGGTATCTATTCGCTTTCTCCGTACACGCTCGAGGAGGTCGTCGCAAGAAACTACCTCATCAGCGAAAGACCCGACGCGATACTCAACATCGTCGACGGTACAAACCTTGAAAGGAACCTCTACCTCACGACTCAGCTCGTCGAGATAGGCATCCCGGTCGTCGTAGCGATCAATATGATGGACGTCGTCCGCAAGAACGGCGACAAGATCGACGTGAAAGCGCTGAGCGAGGCGCTCGGTTGCAAGGTCGTCGAGATCTCCGCTCTTAAGGGAACGGGCATCAGCGAGGCGGCGGAAGCGGCTATCGACGCGGCGCAGAACACCAAGACGGTGCCTCAGCACACGTTCTCCGGAGTCGTCGAGCACGCCATCGCGCACATCGAGGAAGCCGCCGTCCATAATCTTCCCGAGGCTCAGCAGCGTTGGTACGCGATCAAGATCTTTGAGCGTGATTCCAAAGTCATCGAAGATCTCGGAATAGACAGAACGACCCTCGACCACATCGAAAAGGACATCGCGGCGGCTGAAAAAGAACTCGACGACGACGCCGAAGCGATCATCACCAACGAAAGATACGTCTACATAGGCGAACTCACCAAAAAGTGCTATAAGAAAAAGAACAAGGGCAAGCTGACGACCTCCGACAAGATCGACAAGATAGTGACGAACAGATGGCTCGGACTCCCGATCTTCGCAGTCATCATGTTCCTCGTCTACTATATCTCGATGGTCACTGTAGGCTCGTGGGCGACAGACTGGGCGAACGACGGACTGTTCGGCGACGGCTTCCACCTGTTCGGCATAGGCTCTTCGGCTTACGAGGAAAAGGTAGAAGAATACGACTCGGCGTCAAAAGCGCTCGAAGCGTATGAATTCGAGTTCGACACCGAAGACGAAGAATTCGACTCAGACGCCTTCCTCGGTGAGATCACCGAAAAAGCGAACGCGGGCGACGAGAACGAGAGCGTCGTCATAACGGTCGAAGACGAAGAAACGCTCGAAGAGAGCGAGTTGACCGTTTACTTCGGCGAAGTTCCTTCCGATGCGAAAGACGACGTCAACGCGATGTCGTTCAAGGACGCCGTCGAATATTTCAAGGAAAAAGGCTTTGACGAGCCCGATCCCGCCGACGACGGAGTCTGGGTCCCCGGTATTCCGGTACTCATCGGCGATCTGCTTGACAAGGCGGGCACGCCCGACTGGCTTAACGGACTCATCCTTGACGGTATCGTAGCCGGCGTCGGCGCAGTCCTCGGATTTGTTCCTCAGATGCTCGTTCTGTTCCTGCTCCTCGCGTTCCTCGAGGCTTGCGGTTACATGGCGCGTATCGCGTTCGTCCTCGACAGGATCTTCCGCCGCTTCGGTCTCTCCGGCAAGTCCTTCATCCCGATCCTTATCGGTACGGGCTGCGGCATCCCCGGTATCATGGCTTCGCGTACGATCGAAAACGAGCGTGACCGCCGTATGACGATCATGACGACGACCTTCATCCCCTGCGGAGCGAAAGTTCCGTTCATCGCGATGATCGCGGGCGCCATCTTCGGAGGCTCGGCCTGGGTCGCCACCTCGGCTTACTTTATCGGTATGGCGGCGATAATCGTCTCCGGTATCATCCTTAAGAAAACAAAGATGTTCGCGGGCGAGCCTGCTCCGTTCGTTATGGAGCTTCCCGCGTACCACATGCCCACCGTCGGCAACGTTCTCCGCTCGATGTGGGAGCGCGGCTGGTCCTTCATCAAGAAGGCGGGCACCATCATCCTGCTCTCGACCATCGTGGTCTGGTTCCTGTCGTTCTTCGGCTGGGCTGACGACGGATTCCGTATGCTCTCCGAGGACGAGATGGAGTTCTCCATCCTCGCTAAGATCGGATCGGCTGTCGCGTGGATCTTTGCTCCTCTCGGCTGGGGCAACTGGCAGGCGGCGGTCGCGTCCTTCACCGGACTCGTCGCAAAAGAGAACATCGTCGGTACTATGTCCATACTCTACGGCGGCGGAGAGGTCTCGGCGATCCACGCCATCGGAGATGCTTTCACCGGCGTCACCGGCTTCAGCTTCCTGGTATTCAACCTGCTCTGCGCGCCCTGCTTCGCGGCTATCGGCGCTATCAAGCGTGAGATGAACAACCGCAAGTGGACCTGGTTCGCTATCGGTTACGAGTGCGGATTTGCGTATCTCATCGCTCTTATGATCAACTCCTTCGGAAGCCTGTTCACCGGCAGCCTTGACGGAGCGCTCGGGATCATCTCCCTCATCGTTTCGATAGCTGTTCTCGCGTGCGGCGTCTATATGCTCTTCTTCAAGAAGTACAAAGAAGCGACCACTCTTACGAGCGACGTAAAGATAAAATAACAAGACCGAAAGGAGCGTGCGAAAATGCTTGAATTCATTTCCAACAACGTAGGTACGATAATCGTTCTCGCCGTACTGTTTTTGATCGTCGGAGCGATCCTCGTCGGTATGCTGCGCGACAGAAAAAAAGGCAAGCATATCTCCTGCGGCGGAAACTGCGGAAACTGCGGAGCGTGCGCTTATTCGGGAAAATGTCCCTCCAAGAACAGTAAATAATATACCACTCGGACGGGAAACGCGGTTTTCGCGTTTCCCGTTCGTCCATCTGACGGTAAATCGAAAGGCTATAATTATATGAATATGATCGAACTTAAAAACGTTTCGCGCGTTTACACCGCGGGCGACCATACGCTGCGCGCGCTCGACCGCGTGTCGCTTGAGCTTGAAAAAGGAAAATTCATCGTCGTACTCGGACAGAGCGGCGCCGGGAAAAGCACACTGCTGAATATGATAGGCGGACTCGACAGTCCGACCGAGGGCGAGATCGTCGTCGACGGAAAGGATATATCCAAGCTCGGGCGCGACGGACTTGCCGCTTACAGGGCGGAAACCGTAGGATTTGTCTTTCAGTCGTACAATCTCATCCCGACCCTGACGGTAAAGGAGAACGTCGCCCTCGTCAAAGAGATCGTCAAGGATCCGCTCGACGCGGAAAAGATACTTGACGAAGTGGGTCTGCTCGACCATTTGAACAACTTTCCTTCCGAGCTTTCGGGAGGGGAACAGCAGAGAGTATCCATCGCGCGCGCTCTCGCGAAAAACCCCAAGATCCTCCTCTGCGACGAGCCGACGGGCGCTCTCGACTCCGAAACGGGAGTCACGGTACTCAAGCTCCTGCTGAATATGGCGCGCGAACACGGAAAGACGATAATCATCGTAACTCATAACCAGAACATCGCCAAGATGGCGGACGTCGTTATCCGCGTCAAAAACGGAAAGATCAAGTCGTACGAAACGCAGGACCATCCTCTGACGGCGGACGAAGTGGAGTGGTGATATGCTTTTCCGTAAACTGCTTCGTACCGCGCTTCGTTACAAAGCGCAATTTATCTCCATGATAATAATGATCGGACTCGGACTCGGCGTATTCGTCGGTTTCAATATGGAGTGGGTCAGTATAGAGAAGAACATCGACTACGCGTTCAAGGAGACCGGCTTTGCCGACTTCCGTCTTGTCAACGAGAGCGGCTTTTCCGAGGAAGACGCGAAGAGCGTCGCCTCGATCCCCGGAGTCGAAGACACGACCCGATTTCTCGCGGTCAATACCGTCGTCAAGGGCGGGACCGACGTCATCACGCTGACCGTCAGCGAGAACATAAACGTTTCCGGTTTTCTGACGACTTCCGGAGAGGGGTACGACGGAGAGTCTTCCGACAAGATCTGGCTTTCCGATCAGTACGCGGAGCGCAACGGGATCAGCGTAGGCGACCAACTGTCGCTGTCATACCGCGACGTTACGCTCGAAACCAAGGTCGCGGGACTCGTCAAATCCGGCGAATACCTGATCTGCCTACCCGACGACAGTCTGCTTATGCCGGACTTTGACTCTTACGGTTTTGCGTATGTTTCGCCTGCCGCGTTCAAAAAAGCCGCGGGATATGAGTTTTATACGCAGATAAACGTCATTTCCGACCTCACAAAGGAAGAGTTTTCCGAAAAGGCTAACGGGGCGCTGGGCAGAACGACGCTCGTAGTTTCAAAAGACGACACGGTCTCGTACTCCGAGGCTATGGGCGAGAGCGAAGAGGGAAAGACTATGGGGTCTGTCCTGCCCGTGCTGTTCATCGCGATCGCGGTGCTGACGATGGTCACGACGATGCACCGTATCACCGCTAACGAGAAAACGCAGATAGGTACGCTCAAATCTCTCGGCTTCACCGACAGACGGATACTCGTACACTATTCGTCATACGCGCTGTTTATCGGCGTCGTAGGCACGGTCCTGGGCGCGGGGATAGGCTACGGACTCGCTTATTACATAATGAACCCGAACGGCGCGATGGGAACATATCTCGATATGCCGCAGTGGAAGCTGTATATGCCGTCGTTTGCGTATATCGTGATCGTCGGCGTGATAGCGTTTTTAACATTCATAGGCTTTCTGTCGGTCAAAAAAATGCTCAAAGGCTCGGCGGCTGACGCCCTGCGTCCGTATTCGCCCAAGGCGATGCGTAAGCTCCGGATCGAAAACACCCGTCTCTGGAACAAATTCGGCTTCGGCACGCGCTGGAACCTGCGCGACGTGCTTCGTCACCCCTCGCGGTCGCTGATGACGCTGTTCGGAGTCGTCGGGTGTACGGTCCTGCTCGTCGGAGGACTCGGGATGCGCGACACGATGGACGACTTTGTCGGCGTTTTCTACGACAAAGCGATAAATTACGAATATCGGCTGAATATTTCAAAAGACGCGGACAACGCAGACGCTATTGCCGCGGCGGAGAAGTACGAGGGTGACTGGTCCGCTCAAAGCTCCGTCGAAATAGGCGACGAAGCGGTACTTCTTGAAATATACTCGGTCAAACACGACAAGGTGCGGTTCATCGACGAAAAAATGAACGTCGTTCCGCTATCGGACGACGGCGCGTTCATCTGCCGCCGCATTGCGAACGAGAACGGACTCAAAGCGGGAGACGCGGCGGTCTTCTCTCCGTACGGCACGGACAAAAAATACGAGGTCAGGGTCGCGGGCGTGACGTCCTCGCTTTCAAAAAGCATAGTTCTTTCGGACGCGCTTGCGGAAAAACTCGGGATAGAATACGACGTTACGTCGGTCTATACCGACAAAGCGGGCGTCCCGACAGACGGGGTCGTCTCGTCGGTGCAATCCAAGGCGAGCATCATCGGGAGCTTCGACGCGTTTATGGAGATAATGAACGTGATGGTCTTCCTGCTCATCGCGGCGGCGGTCATCCTCGGACTCATCGTGCTGTATAACCTCGGTGTTATGAGTTACGTCGAACGCTACCGCGAAATGGCGACGCTCAAGGTGATCGGCTTCAACGACCGGAGCATAGGCCGTCTGCTCGTATCGCAAAACCTCTGGCTTTCGGTCATCGGCACGCTGATCGGTATGCCTCTCGGCTGGGCGGTGCTTGAATACCTGATCACGGCGCTCGGAAGCGAATACGAACTTCGGGTCTATATCGGACCTCTGACGTATATCATATCCGCTTTGCTGACCCTCGGAGTCTCTGTCGTCGTATCGAAGATCATCTCTGCGAAGAACAAGAAAATAGATATGGTATCGGCTCTCAAGACCGAAGAATAGAAGGTGATTATATGGTAAAAAACGTATTCAAGATCGACGGGATGTACTGTTCGATGTGCGAAAGTCACGTCAACGACGCCATCCGCGCGGCGTTTCCCGGAGTAAAGGTCAAATCGGATCACGCGTCCGGGGTATGCGAAGTCCTGTCCGAAAACGGGATCGACCCGGAAAAAGCGGCGGAAGCGCTCGGAAAGACGGGATATAAGGTAATATCGAGTTCGTCCGGACCTTACGAGAAAAAATCGTTTTTCAAAAGATTGTTCAAATAAAATACGCGCCCCTGTTTTTCAGGGGCGCGCGGCTTTCTTGACGGCACGTTATTCTTTTGTTTCCTCGGCGGGTACGACGGCGTTTTCTTTTTTCTTCGGATTGTAGAAGACGGAGACGATGTCGAGTATCGCGAGAACGGTAAGCACTATTCCTGTATAGATCATAAGGTTCTCGTTGGGGTTGTCTCCCGCGGCGGTGCCGAAAGGATTGATAACTGCGACGACTCCTCCGGCTATCGAAAGGAAAGCGGAGATAAGCAGAAAGATCGAGAGAGGGATGCCTCCGTTTTTCGCGTCGAAATACGCCTGGAGCTTGAACACGCCGGAGCCGATGAGTATGATCCCGTATGCTATCGGAACGATGATCCCGTTATCCGCGATCGCGTTCGAAAGCACGCCGCAGAGCAGACCCACGATAAACAGGATTATCGCAAGAGAGAGCGAAAAGACGTTCACCTTGCCCGCTTTTTTCGTTTTGATGAAACGGACGAAATAAACTATGCTGATAAGGACGCAAACCACTCCGAACACGATGAACAGGGTAGAATTGAACTCCTGCGACGCCTTGAAGAGCATTACGCCGACTCCAAGCTCAAACAGAGCGACGAGCAGCATGGGAAGATTTTGCTTGAAGAATTTCATATTTTTGTACCTCACTATCGTACTGATATGATTATAAACCAATTACTGAACTTTTTCAAGACTTAGCGACGTTTTTTTCGGCGGTCTGACAAAAAAAGCGTCCCGCTGCCGTACGGGCAGCGGGACGGAGCTTTTTTCGCTCGCTTATTCGGCTTTTTCGACGGGAGCTTCGGGAGCGTTCTTCTTGATGCTCTCGATGCCGTTCAGGCAGCTCTTTTTGGCTTTGTAGCCTTCGCCGGTCGCGATGATCTCGCCGTTCTTCGCTTTGAGACGGAAACGGAATTCACCGGCTTTATCCGTGTAGACTTCGAACTTGGGGTTCTTCTTGGTCTCAAATCCCTCTGCGGTCTGGTCTTCGATCTCGGCTGCGCAGTTTTTTCTGACGCTTTCGATGCCGTTCTTGCAGGCGGTCTCGGTCGTGTAGGTCTCGCTGGTCGCGATGATCTCGCCGTTTCCTGCCTTAAGGTTGAACTTGAAACCCGATTTGGTCTCTTTGATCTCGAATTTTCCCATGGTATTGTTCCTTTCTTTATTCAGGATTATTTCCGTTCGCACAACGGATAAACACTTGCTACACTATTATAATACCACAAAGAAGCGGAATAATCAACAATTTTTTTCAAAAAACGGGGGATTTTTGCCCGCGTAAACAAATACCTTCCGGACCTTGAAGATCCGGAAGGTATAGGCTGTTATGAGTTTTCGGTCTGCGATATGAGCTCCTGCTTCGTGAACTGGAGCATATACAGCTTGTGATAGTGCCCGTGCTTTGCAAGAAGAGCGTGATGGTCGCCCTGTTCGAGTATCTTGCCGTGATCGAGGACTATGATGTTGTCCGAGTGCTGGATCGTCGACAGACGGTGCGCGACTATCAGCATCGTTCCGATGTTCTTGATGCGTTCGAGCGAATCCTGAATGAGCGTTTCGGTCTCCGTGTCGATGTTGGCGGTCGCCTCGTCGAGTATGATGACGGACGGCTTGTGTATTATCGTGCGCGCGAACGAGATGAGCTGGCGCTGTCCCGCGGAGAAGTTGTTTCCGCGTTCAAGGACCTTTTCGTCAAGTCCGTGTTCGAGCTTGCCTATGAAACGGTCGGCGTTGACGTAACGGCACGCCTCCATGATCTCCTCGTCGGTGAAGCTCTCTTCACGCAGAACTATGTTCGAGCGTATGTCGCCCGAGAAGAGGAACACGTCCTGAAGCATCTGTCCGAAGTGGCTCCGCAGAGACGCGATCTTGTAGGAGCGTATGTCACGCCCGTCGATGAGGATCTGTCCCTTCTGTATCTCGTAATTGCGGCAGATAAGCGAGAGGATCGTCGTCTTTCCGCTTCCCGTGGCGCCTACGAAAGCGACGGTCTGACCGGGATCGACGTGGAACGACACGCCTTTGAGGACCCATTCGTCCTCTTTGTAGGCGAACCACACGTCGCGGAATTCAATCTCGCCTTTGATCTCGTCGACTTCGATCGCGTCGGGAGAGTCTGTGATCTTCGGCTCGATGCCCATCACGGTAAATATCTTTTCCGCCGCGGCGAACGACTTTTGCAGTGCGTCAAACTGTTCGGCAAGGGATTGGATCGGGTTGAAGAAACGCGAGATGAACAGATAGAACGAGACTATCGTTCCCGACGCTATCACCTGTCCGAGTACCGTGCCGCCCGAGATGACCGCGCGTCCTCCGAAATAGAACAGGCAGAGGGTCGTCGAGACGTAAAGCATATACACGAGCGGGCGGAAGATACCGAACACGAGAAGCTCGCGGCGTCTTGCGCGGCGCAGCGTGCGGCTCTTGACAAGGAAGTCTTTGAGCTTTTTGTCCTCACGGTTGAATATCTGAGTTATCTTGATGCCCGAAAGGTTCTCCGAAAGGAAGGTGTTGATGTCGGTCGTCGCGTCGTTGACTTCGCGGTAGGATTTACGCGAGAAATGACGGAATATCACCGTGAACAGAACGACGAACGGCACAAAGCAAAGCACCATAAGAGTCAGCGCGTAGTTGAGAAGAAGCATCGCGCCGAGAACTCCGAATATCACCATCACGTTCTTTGCGAGCGTGACAAGAATGTTCGTGAACATATACGATATGGAGTTCGGGTCGTTGGATACCCTCGTGACGAGCTTGCCGACGGGCATCCCGTTCAGCTGTTCCTGCGACAGGCTCTCGATATGCGTGAAAACGTCTTCACGCAGTTTAGACAGTATCTTCTGTCCCGTCTTCTGGAGTATCATCGCCTGGAGATAGGTGCAGACCAGCGAAACGACGAGGATCGACGCGTAGATTGCGACGTATATCCAGAGCTTCGTCAGTGAGAACTCGCCCTTGACCGTTTCCTCGATACTGCCTATCAGGAGCGGCGACGCGATCTCGTAGCCTATCGACAACAGCATAATGAAGAATACAAGGATGAAGTTCTTTTTGTACGGCTTTGCGTACGCAAGCAGATCGCGGATGAGTTCTTTGTCGGAGATCTTGCGTTCGCGTTCGTCCTTTTCTCCGCGTCGTTTGTCTATCAGAAAAGCAAGGATGAACAGTATGGCGAACGTTCCGATGACTCCGCCTACTATAAGGATGGGAAGGTAGTCTCTCATGCGTTCACCCCCTCTTCCTCGAGCTTTTGCAGGTCGACGGTGCGGCGGTATGCCGGAACGCGCGAGTACAGCTCCGCGTGGCGTCCGACGTCTACGACTTTCCCGTCTTCGATAAAGATTATCTTGTCCATATTCTCGATTGTAGAGATGCGGTGCGCGATGAGGATCGTGGTCTTGCCTACGCGCGTTTTCCGCAGGTTGTCGAGGATCGTGCGCTCCGTGTCCGTGTCGACGGCGGAGACCGAATCGTCGAGAATGAGGATCGGCGCGTCCTTCATCAGCGCGCGGGCGATGGAGATACGCTGTTTCTGCCCGCCCGAGACCGTGACTCCGCGTTCTCCGAGGATAGTCGCGTATTTGTCGGCGAACTCGTCGACGTTGGAATGAATATCCGCGTTTTTGGCTGCCGATACGACTTTTTCGCTGTCGGGAGCGTCAAACGCGAACGCTATGTTGTTCTCTATCGTGTCGGAGAACAGGAAGTTGTCCTGCGGTACGTACGCGCATCCGGCGCGGAGCGAACTGATAGTTATATCGTTCACGTCGTGTCCGTCGACGAACAGAGTGCCGTCGGGAACGTTATACGTGCGAAGGATAAGGTCTACGACCGTCGTTTTTCCCGATCCCGTCCGTCCGACGATGCCGACCGACTCTCCGGGTTCGATCTTGAACGAAACGTCGTTCAGGACGTTGTTTTCGCCGTCGGGATATTTGAACGTGAGATGGCGGAACTCGATCCCGCCTTTGATCTCGGGAAGCGCCTCTGCGCCTTCTCTGTCCTTTACGGCGGGGCGCGCGTCGAGCAGTTCGCCTATACGGTTGATGGAGGCTCTTCCGCGGGAAGTCATGTCGATCAATTCGGATACCGCCATTATGGGCCATACTATCGAGTTGAAGTAGCCGATAAACTCGACGAGCTGACCGGCGTTGAAGGTCCCGAGGTAGACGAGGTATCCGCCGTAGCCGAGTATGATGCAGATAACGCTCTCGACGAACAGGCTGACGAGAATGCGGAAAAGGACCGAAGTTTTGGTAAGATCGATGTTTGCGTTCTCGTTCTCAACGTTGAGTTTTTTGAACGCCCACAGTTCTTTCGCCTCTTTGACGAACGCCTTGATCACCGCGATCCCGGAAAACGACTCCTGAGAAAAATCGGACAGGCGGGAGAACGCCTCCTGTCTTGCGTCCCATTTTTTGGTCAGCGTCTTGCCTACGACCGTCGCCGCCGCAAGGAGCAGAGCCATCGGAACGAGCGAGAGCAGAGCCAGAAAGACGTTCATGCGGAACATCTTGACAAGCGACAGGACGCCGAGGAGCAGGGCGTCGAAGAACATCATGACTCCCCATCCGAAGCAGTCCTGGACGGTCTCGAGGTCGTTTGTGAACAGCGACATCAGGCTTCCGACTTTGTTGACCTGGTAGTATTCGCGGCTGAGGTTTTTCGCGTTGTCGAACATACTGTTCCTTATGTCTTCTTCGACTCTTATCGCCGAGCCCCAGAACGCGATGCGCCACAGAAAACGCCCGACGACTATCGCGATGACCACTTTGATCATCGGCATACAGATATGTTCAAGCAAAAAATCAAAGTCGAACGGTACGTTCTGTCCGTTATAGAGAACGTGTCCGTCGTTTACGCCGTTGATAAGCAGCTGATAAAGATTGGGTATTATCAGTTGCAGATAGTCGACCATTGCGAGAGCCGCGAGTCCCATCAGCAGAAGAGGCGCGTATTTGAGATAATATTTGTTGATATGTCTTCCGAATATCAAACTGTTTTCCTCCTCCTTTTGTGAAAGGTCTTCCGTTCGTTTTCACCGGATACGGGGTGACGGTCCGCCTCCTGAGAACTAAAACGGAGATACTGTTTTTCGGCGGAAAAAGAAACGGTGTTTCCCGCCTCGCGTATGTAAAAGTGAGTAACTTCTCTTTGACCCGGGCAAAAAGCCCGTTCGGTTATTATAGCATATATAATTTTATATTTCAACAATTTAATGAAAAAATAAACAACTGCGATCGCAAAAGAGAAAGTGAGGACTTTCCCGCTTGAAAAAGTCCTCACTTGTTTTTATACGGCGATCTTATTTTCCCGGGGAGAATACGACGTGCGTCGACGGCTCTCCGCCGTCTCCGAGAACGGTGTGATCGTAAACGTCGCCTGTCGACGTGACAAATCCCTTGCCGGGGACGGGCTGATCGAACGTCTGTTCCGTCGGCGAGCTGTGCGCCGCTTCTCCGCCGTCCGTTCGTATCGGCTTCAGAGTGCAGATACCCGTATCGAGGAGCGAGTCCGCGATGAGTATCGCGGGATCTCCGAACACTTCGACGGTCGCCTCTCTGTCGATCATAAGGCAGGATTTACTGCATTCGCACGCAAAATATATGCCCGAGCCGGAAGAGGAATTGCCGCTTTCGTTGATCCTGATGCTTCCGTCACCGGTGAAGGTAACGCTGCAGCCGTACATCGCGCCCCACATCATCAGTTCGTCGATCTCCGAATTGCCGGCGAGCTTTATTTTGAAGCCGTTGCCCATCAGGTTGCCTTCGATCCGCGTGCCGTGAAAGTCCGTCAGCGTCAGCGTGTTGGTCGCCTTGTCGTATGACGCTCCGTCGACGCTTCCTACGGAGGCGCCGGAATTCGTATATACCGTTCCGGCGACAAGGAACACTCCGTCGACCGTCAGATATTCTTCCGTTCCCCCGGTAAATCCGGGTTGGGGAGCAAGCAGGCTCCACGCGTAGTTCCCCTCAAAATCGGGATCCGGGTTGGGGAGGTCCGGAAAAGCGTCGTCGTATTTTTCCGTCACGGGAGCTGACGTCCCTTTGGCGTAGCCCTCGTACCACACTTCCAGAATATAGGTATCGACTATCGTTCCGCTGATGATATAGGCGTTCTCGAGATCATCCATATCTCCGACCATAACGAAGTCGTCGCTCGTTTCCTTTCCCGTAGCCGTAAGGTCGTAGTCGTACAGTACGAGCGAATCGGGATCGCCGCCTTTTGTGACGATCCACGACCGGGCGGAGGAATACATATCTTTTTCGGTATATTCGGTCCCTGAATAGGTGTCTCCGTCGGGAGCGTAGGTCACGTGATAGTTATAGGTGACTTTGCCGTTTAACGTCGGCAGAGTGACCGACGTTTTCTTCACCGTAGAAGGAGAGGACGGGACCGAAGGAGAAGACGGAGAAGACGGAATGACAGCGGCGCTCCCCGAGTTCAGAAAATCGTTTCCGAGAGGGTCGATCCCCGACGCGGCGAACAGTATCGACAGCGCGGCGATGACCGCCGTGACGAAGAAGAACGCGAGCTTTTGTAAGAGCAGAGGCGACGTTTTTTCGCCGTCTTCCTCTTTTGAACGAACTCCGGAAACGAATTCTTCCGCGGCAGAGTCTTCGGGGGCGGTGAAAACCGTCTCGTCCGGAAGAAACGCAAACTCGTTCGCAGAGGAAGTTTCGGACGGCGTTCTTCCGTCTTCAAGCGACGGATCGAACGGATACTCGTCTTGTTTCAAGTGTTGCAAAAGGATGTGCCTCCTTTCCCGCAAAATCGGAGATCAGGTCTTTCAGTTTTTGTCCGTATGGACGTCGACCTGCGGGAAGGGACATTCGACTCCGAGCGAGCGGAAGCCGAGCAACAGATCGCGGTTGAGCAGACGCGCGCCCGAGTAGATGTCTTTTTCGTCGACGTTTACGACGAATTTGAGGACGACCGAGCTGTCCGCAAGCGCCTGGACTCCGAGATATTTCGGGGGCGCCTTGAATACGTTCGTTCTGCCCGCGTAGATACGTTCCATAAGTCCGGGGATCTCGTTCTCGAGCTTTTCGAGGTCGGTGCCGTAGGGGATCGCGATCTCGCTGACGCTGCGGGAGAGCTTGTCCGAGCGGTTGAGGATGTTCTTCATCGCGGAATTGTTGACGATCTTGACGTTGTCGCCGGGATCGGTGATCGAGGTCGTGCGGATACCTATGTTCGTGACCGTGCCTCTGAAACCGTCCACTTCGACGATGTCGCCGACGTTGTACTGATTTTCAAATATCATAAAGGCTCCCGTCACGACGTCAGAAATGAGGCTCTGCGCCGAAAATCCGACGATCAGAGCAAGGATGCCGACGCTCGCTACGATGGTAGACACGTTGACGCCGAGAATCGTGAGTCCCCAGCAGAGAATGACTATGAACGCCACGTATTTCAGCAGGCTCGAGATTATCGAAAGGAGCGTGCGGAGCCTGTGATTTTTAGGATTAGGCAGGCTGAGCAGAAGCGAGAGCAGGGCTTCGACCGCGATGACGGAACACGCCATCACGACGACCTTCAACAGGGCGGTAAAGTCGAACTTGATCTCTTTCAGAGCGTCCGTGCTGAAAACTCCCGCGAGGAACCCTATGAGTACCGCCACCGCGAGTACCGCCACGCAGACGATGAGCTTGATGACTAAACTGGCTTTTGAAGTCTTCATGTTGTTGTCTCCTTAAAACTCGATTTTTTGCGAATTTTTACGATAGTAATATTATATACCATAAAACGCCTTTTTTCAATATGTTTTATATCATTTTTCAGTAGAAAAGAAAAACGGGAAGGAGATGGGGATGATATATCGCCGTACGGCGATGTGATATACGGATTACCCCCGTATGATATACACTTTACTTCATTACGCGTATGATATGATATCCGTTCCTTCATACGCCCGCAGGCGTATATCATCGCACGAAGTGCGATATCATACCGGAGGTATATCATCCGTTCCGATCAGGAACGGATATCATTGAAAGAAACCTGATTTGTCTGCCAAATCAGGTTTCTTTTCTGTATAAGAGCGCCTAAAAAGTACAAATCCAAGCTAAAAGTGCCTAAAAGAACACTACAGAGCTATTTCTTTGCCGAGAACAGATAAGCGGCTACTGTTTCCGTTATGCTTTCAATAGCAAATCCGACATTTTGCAGGTATGTTTTTGTGGTATCCGGGTCATCCGGATATATCTCAACAGTTCTTCCGTTACACTCAATATATTTATTTTTGTTTTTATCGATAGATAAAACAAAGACTCCGTTTGGAGTAAGCAACGAATAGATCTTTGCCATCGTATCAACTTTGTTTTTAAAATGCATAAAAGTCAATGAAGAATAGATCACATCATATTTTTCGGAAAAATCAAAAGTGTTGAAATCACCGTAAATCAATGTAACGTTGTTGAATCTCTTTAAGTTTTGCTTTGCTTTTTCAACAGTTTTTTCTGATATATCAATTCCAGTAAATGCTCTGCAAAGAGGTGCGGTACGTATTGCCAATCTGCCTGTACCAACGCCTATTTCAAGGACCGATTTGCTCACACTTAATCCCAACAAATCAATAAACGCGGCGCCATCCCAACGGTCCATGTATATTTTTAACGGCTCGGGATCAAAAACAGGATCGTTGTTTTCATCGATCAATGAGTCGTAGTGCGACGAAACGTTATTGATCATTTTTTGAGATTCCTTTCGCGGTAGAACATGAGGCGATCAGAAGTCTGCGAATATTGCCGCATATTTTTTCGGTGCTTTTGTACTGTTCTTCATCGATTCTTCCGGTTTCAAACATCAACTTCAGCCAATAGCTTGTCTCATTTGATTCTTTTAAAGCGATTTCGAGTTTAGCAATAAAATCCGCTTTACTGTGTGCATATTGGGCTTCGTGAATGTTAGCGCCGACAGATGTTCCCGCGCGGGCAAATTGATCTATTATATATGAACTTTTCGGCATTTTTATTCTGTCAGAAAGGTTTACGACAGCTACGGCAAATTCGAAAGATAGATCAAGCAGTTTGTTATCGGACATTTTTTCTTACCTCTGGAATTATTACTGACCGAATTATACCAGAAAACACGGAAAAAGTCAATGATATACGGCTGCGCCGTATGATATGCCGCGCTTACGCACGGCATGATATATTGCTCCTTCGTCGCAATATGATATAATATCCGTTCCTTCATACGCCGCAGGCGTATATCATCGCACGAAGTGCGATATCATACCGGAGGTATATCACCCGTTCCGATCAGGAACGGATATCATTGAAAGAAACCTGATTTGTCTGCCAAATCAGGTTTCTTTCATGGCGTTCCCGAGGTGATTCGAACACCCGACCTACCGCTTAGGAGGCGGTCGCTCTATCCTGCTGAGCTACGGAAACATTCTTTTGCCCGTATAGTATAGCACTTATTTTTCCGAATTTCAAGTATTTTCAAAAATAAGTCTTGAAAAGGTAAAACTTTTATACTATAATCTATAATACGAAAGATAGAGTCAGGAGGTGTATCCTAATGAAATCTGTCTGGATCTTCGTTATTACGCTGATCGTCATACTTGCGGCGGCGGGGATCATAATTTACAACACGGTCGACCCTTCAGAGGTGTTCGGCGAGACTGCGGCGCACGAGACCGAAGCCGAGCCTGTCCCGGAGACCGCGGACAGCACGGAAAAGAAGGCAGCTGAGGAAAAGCAGGACCGGCCAGCTCAGAATGGCGGCAGGCAGCACAAACCAGGCCTCTTCTACAATATCA
>CACZZA010000008.1 GCA_902785485.1 uncultured Ruminococcus sp.
CGTCGTTTCATACAAGCTCCCGAGAAACCTTCTCGCAAGTATGCAGACGCTGGAGTACGACCGTTCTTTCCTCGCTTCCCGTATCCTGCTCGACAAGTTCAACGGCGCGCTCATCATTTCCGGAGCTTTCGGACTTTTTCAGAAAAAAGTCGTTATCGAAGCGGGCGGGTACGACCCGAACACGATGGGCGAGGACATGGAGCTTGTCGTAAAGATCCACGAATACTGCACCGCGAACGGCGTTCCTTATCTCGTGAAATACGCGACCGACGCCATCTGCTGGTCTCAGGTGCCCGAAAAGCTCCGCGACCTTATGAAACAGAGACGAAGATGGCATATCGGTCTGTTCCAGAGTATGTGGATGCACCGGCGTCTCGCCGCGAACCCGAAATACGGACCGGTCAGCTTCATTTCATACACGTATTTTCTGCTATACGAACTCTTGTCTCCGTATATTGAAGTGGTCGGCGTTCTTTCGGTCGTGATGGCGTTCTTTCTCGATATGCTCAACGTTCGGTTCGCCTTGCTCTTTACCGCCATTTACGCTGTTTTCGGCGCGGTCATGAGCCTGACGTCGTTTTTCGCAAGAACTCAGACACTTGACTTGAAGATCTCCTTCATGGACGTTCTGAAAGCCGTCGGACTGTGTGTCTTTGAGGTCACGCTGCTTCGTACGGTTTTGGCATATACAAGATTTTTCGCGCTTTTCCGTTACAGAAAAAAGAAACGAAATTGGGGAAAGATCGAACGCAAAAAAATCGATTTTCATTAAAGGTTTTTTTACATGACAAGTATGAGAAAAACAATCTTAAAACTGCTGGCCGGATCGTTCCTGTGCGCGCTGATAATGATCCTTCCTCCCGCGCCTTCGCGCGCGGCGGTGGATTTCACCAGGGACGGAGCCGCCGACTATTCAGGTCTCTACGTTGCCGGCGTTCCTGACGGTTATCCCGTTGAGAGCTTCGACGAAGAGTCCGGTGAATATATCGGGGCGGGCCCCACGTTTCTTTCGCTTGTGTCGGAGAAAACGGGGTTGGACTTCTATTACATCCGCGCCGGAGGCGACGACCGCAGAGAATCTCTCGCCAAAAACGATCAGGTAGACCTGATGTTTGCGACCGGCGACGAGAATAAGGTCATAGATCTCGGAGTTGAAAAACTCAAGCTTTTCAGCCTGAGTAAAAACGGATCTCCGACGGACGTGTACTGCGTTTTTACTTCCGTTTCAAGCGAAGCGGAGCGTACAAAAGTCCGTTCGGTCGCCGAAAGCCTGACTAAAGACGACGTCGCAAGGCTCCTTACGACAGAAGTCTCGCAGTCCGGAGGACTCAAAGATTTCAGTATAACTCTGCTTGTACTCGGCGGAGCGCTGTTCTGCGCGATCGCTGTGATCGTCCCCGTTCTCTGTATGATCTTCAAACGCCGCCCGAAGAAACAAACGTTTTCCGATCCCTTGACCGGTCTCGGCAACAGAGCGCGTTTTGCTCAGATGTTTTCGACCGATATTTCCGATCAGACGAGAGAGCTGTATAACATAGCGTATTTTGCTTTCGATATTGCCTGGGTCAATAACAATTACGGCAACGAAGAGGCGGACGCCGTACTGCGGTATGCCGCTCATACCGTTACAAAGTACGTAAAAGATAACGAGTTCTGCGCCAGAGTCGGAGGAGGAGCGTTCGCGGCGGCTTTCAACGTCGGCGGAGACGTTCCTGTGGAAAAACGCGTCGAGTCGATCGTCAAAAAACTGAACGAGTACGGCGGTAAAAACCCGGGAAGCGAAGGCAAGCTCCTGTTTCAGGCGGGTATATGCGCCCTGACTCTCGAAGATAAAGACGCCGAAAAGGTGCTTTATAACGCGCAGCAGGCGTACCGCCGCGCGGTAGAGGAAAAGAAGGAATACGTCTTTGTCAACCGCGACGTTCTCAAGGATTACCGTTTGAAAGCGTTTATTCGCGAAACGGCGAGAGATGCTCTTGAAAAACGGACCTTCACACCTTACGTGCAGTTCGTCGTTTACGCCGAGAACGGCATGATCTGCGGCGGTGAGATCCTTTCGCGCTGGGAGACCCGCGCGTTCGGACTTCTCAGCCCGGGCAGGTATATACAGATCCTTCAGGATATAGGACTCATCGTCCGTCACGACCTTTACATGATGGAAGAGGCGTGCAGGCTGCTTGAAAAGTGGCACTCCGAAGGCAAAAATTATTTCCTGAACTGCAACCTGACCCGCGTGACGATCTCGGATCCGACGCTGGTCGAGCAGGTACTTTCTCTCGCGGAACGATATAAGTTCCCGAAAGAAAAACTGATCCTTGAAGTGACCGAGGATTCCCTCGAGTCAGACAAGGAAAACGCGCTTAAAAACGTACGGCGTTTGAAAGAAAACGGTTTTCATATAGCGCTCGACGACTTTTCCAGCGGATATACCACGGTCACGAACCTGTATGAATACGCGGTAGACATCGTCAAGATCGACCGTCAGATGGTCCTCGCTTCGGAGCATGACTCGCAGGCGGCGTCGGTTATGAAAGAGATCACGAGACTTTGCCACGAGCTTCAGGTCAGCGTGCTTGCGGAGGGTGTAGAGACCGAGGAGCAGGCGCGCAGGGTCCGCTCGATCCAGTGCGATTATATCCAGGGATATTTCTACGCGAGAGCGCTTCCCATAAGAGAGCTTGAAGGATTTGAACAAAATTACAAAGCCAAAGTGATCTCTGCGCCCGCGGAAAGCGCGGAGAACCTTATCGTCGCTCCCGTTGACACGGTGCCCAAGGACGACCCGGTGAGACTTGCGATCGAAACGCCTGTCGTTCACGCCGCTCCTGAAGTCTCCGAAAAAGCGGCGCAGGCAGCTCCCGTAACTCCCGCGCCCGTCGCTGATGCAGAGCCGATCCGTTATGAAACTCCCGCGCCCGTCGCTGAAGCGGAGCCGATCCGTTATGAAACTCCCGCGCCCGTCGCGGAAGCGGCGTCCGTCCGGTATGAAACTCCCGCGCCCGTCGCGAATGAAGCGCCCGTCCGGTATGAAACGCCGTCGGCTCCCGCCGCACCCGCGTTTGCCGAACAAGCGGCTCCCGTATCTGCCGTTTCCGCTGCCCCCGCTGCATTTTCCGCGGCTCCCGCGGCGGAAAGAACCGCGGAACGCGCTGACAGCGCGCAAAACGTATCTCCCGTTTCCGAAAAGACTGCCGAAAAGCCGAAAGTTAATTCGGAAAGCGCCGCCGAAAAGAATATGCTCCACATCCAGTACGGACCGTTCCGTTTGGATCTGCCGGGCAATATCGACATCAACCCCGTCGGCGAGATACTTAAAGCGATACAGGATAAGCTGGATTGACAAAACGAAAAAACAACAAAAATACCGGGATCGCTCGGCAAACAGCCGTCGACCCCGGTATCTTTTTTGAGTCCTTATTCCTCGGGAGCAAAGTTGTCTTTGCCGACAGAGCAGAGAGGGCACTCGAAGTCCTCGGGAAGGTCTTCCCATTTGGTTCCGGGAGCGATGTTGTTCTCGGGATCTCCCGCTTCTTCGTCGTAGACGTAACCGCATACCTGGCAAACGTATTTCATGCTTTTTTCTCCTTAATATAATTATTTTATTTATGTTCTGTTTCCTTTTTCTACCAAAGACGCGCCGTACTCGCAGACGTAGCTGAACAGTATCATCAGGATACCCACTCCGATCGTGTCCGTTGTAATGACGCTTGCGCTGAGATCGAGCGCTTCGACGTGCTGTTGGGCGATCTCTATAATGATTCCGGACGCGATCGCCTCGAAGATACTGACCGCGATGTCGATAATCCCGTGGCGTCTGAGTTCTTTCGACGTACCGTAGTCGAATGGCGTTCCGGCGTTCAGCACGTGAGTCAGATAATTTATCGAGATCTTAGACAGTACCGCTTCGCATGCGCAGTAAAGTATCCCGAGCGAGAGGAAACAGTACAGGGTGGGGACGGGCAGATCAGCATCGGCGATCAGGATCTTAAATACGCCGTTATCAAAAAGAACGCTTCCGCCGAATATCGCGAGCAGTATTATGAAAACGGCACTGATACACGCGAAGACGACGCTGAGAGTAAATATGACTTTACATATCGTTTTCAGTACTCTCGCGATCTTCAGGATCTTTTCGAGTCTTTCGTTTGCATTAACAACGTTTTCCAATTTTTTACCTCCTCTGTCGAGTAATATCGACCGTTTTTGATTATACTGTATTTTTTCGCCTTAGTCAAGTAGATGATACGGAAAAACAGCCGGAAAACAACGGAACGAAAATTATTATTTTTTTTGAAAATAGGTGTTGACAAATGCAAGGTTATTTGTTATAATACGATTTGCAATGCGGAATTGTGTAAGGGTAGCACGACAGACTCTGACTCTGTTTGTCTGGGTTCAAATCCTAGTTCCGCAGCCAGAAAAGATCCCCGTCGTTCGACGGGGATCTTTCAATAATACGCGTATTTTGCAGAACGGGGGTGACGCAAAAGTGAAGGACGACGCCGGATCAACAAACGTGATCCAGTTATCGGATCATTTTGATTATAAACGGCTTATCCGTTTTACTCTGCCGTCGGTGGCGATGATGGTTTTCACGTCGCTTTATACGATAGTAGACGGATATTTTGTTTCTAACTTCGTAGGCAAGACCCCTTTCGCGGCGCTCAACCTCATATATCCCTACGTTCAGCTGCTGACCTGCTTCGGATTTATATTCGGCACAGGCGGCGCGGCGCTGATCGCCAAGACGCTCGGAGAAGGGAACAGGGAAAAGGCGAACGGGATCTTCTCATTCGTTGTTTACGTCTCCATAGCGTCTTCGGTCGTTTTAGCAGTTTTGGGATGGATATTCCTCGAACCGGCGGCTCGGCTTCTCGGCGCCGAAGGCGAAATGCTCGACTATTGCATAATGTACGGCTCCATACTTCTTTTCGCCGCTCCGGTATTCACGCTTCAAACGGAATTTCCTCCGTTTTTCGTCACAGCCGAAAAACCGAAGCTCGGACTTTTTGTTACGGTGGTCTCGGGACTGACCAATATGGCGCTCGACGCGATATTCGTCGGCGTCCTGTCGTTCGGACTTGCCGGAGCCGCTTACGCCACAGTCGCCGCCCAGCTTGTGGGAGGTGTTGTCCCGATCGTCTATTTCGGGAGAAAGAACAGCTCGCTCCTCCGGCTCGGCAGACCTCGGAAGGATATGAAGGCGCTCGGACGTACGGTCACGAACGGGGCGTCCGAAGTCATGACGAGCGTGTCGCTCTCGCTTGTAAGTATGCTCTATAACGTTCAGCTGCTCAAGTTCGAGGGCGAGGACGGAGTCGCCGCGTACGGCGCTTTGATGTATCTGAACTTTATCTTTATTTCGATATTTCTCGGCTACTCTTCCGGAGTGTCCCCCGTCATCAGTTATCACTACGGCGCAAAGAACAGGGAAGAGCTGAAAGGTCTGCTCAAAAAGAGCGTGATCCTGATCGGAGCGACGTCTCTTGTGATGCTCGCGATCGCCGAATTTGCGTCGGGGCCGCTTTCTTATATATTCGTCGGCTACGACGAAGGACTTTTGTCTCTGACCGAACGCGCGTTCTTCATCTACGCGTTCTCGTTCCCGTTCGTTGGGCTTGCCATTTATTCGTCGGCGTTTTTTACCGCCCTCAACAACGGACTCGTGTCGGCGATAATATCGTTTTTGCGTACGTTCTTTTTCCAGGTCGTCGCGGTGCTTGTCTTGCCGCTTATATTCGCGACAGACGGAATTTGGATGTCGGGAGTCGTATCCGAACTGCTCGCCGCTGCCTGCGGAGCGTTGTTCATCTACTCAAAACGTAAGAAATACGGGTATTTATAATATAAAAAGAAAGATCCGTTATACCGAACGCTCCGGGCGAACGGTGTAACGGATCTTTTTGTTATTTGTTTTCTAAAACAAGTACGGTGACGCTGACCGATCCGTCGTCGGATCCGTAACTTGATTTGTAGTATGGATTGGAATACAACTTCATCCCTTTTTGCGAGCATATTCCCGTTTCCGTGAAGCAATCTACGCCGGTAGTTCTGTGGGTTATCGTCTTACTTTCGTCAAAATCCGCGCCGACGGCGATATAACGGTATTTCAAAAGGTCTATTTCTTCTTTCTCGGCTATTTTGACAACGTCGAAGGGGAGCTTTTCGCTTTCGGTCTCTATCAATTTTACCGCTTCCGGCGCTTGCGGAACTTCATTCGGCTCCTTCGTCTGTTCTTTAGCGCCCCCTGCCTTCAGGTCCGAGTCGGATACCGCTTCTTCGGATGCGGAAAACGAAGGATCGTTTACAGCGGTTCTATCGTTCAAAAGGTCTTTTTCGTTCAGGACGTCAGATACATCTCCCGAAACGTTCGTCGAATAGGAGTAACCGTCGGTCCCCGGGCATTCCGAATTGTTCGCTTCTTTTGACAGCAGATCTTCCCGAACGCCTTTGAAGGCTAAGATCGCGACCGCAATGACCGCCGCCGCGGCGACGCCTCCGAAGACCTTGTAAAAGCGCGAAAAACGGCTCTTTTTTGGGGCGGATCTTTTGATCTTATCCTTGACTTCGGGATCGAGAGTTTGTTTTGCTTCTGTGATACCGGCGACACGCGTCGCTTCTTCAAGAGCGGAAAAACATTCGGGACAGTTCTGCGCGTGGAGCAGGAGTTCCTCGGTCTCGCTTTCGCTCGCGTTTCCGGAGGCGACTTTATTTATGAGGCCGGCGTATTCGCCGCATTTTTTTTCATTCATTTTTATCACCGTCCGTATCATTTGACGAAATACCGTACGAAAAGTTCCGTTCCGTCAGATATTTTTTCAGAGCCAGTCTCGAGCGAACGAGGCGCGATTTGACCGTGCCTTCCGGAACTCCGAGTTTTTCCGCAATATCGTTATAGGAATACCCCAAAACGTCGCGCAAAACTATCACTTCGCGCCCTTCGTCAGACAGGCTTGCTATGCCGTCTTTCACAACGTCGCGTATCTCGCGGTCGAGCGCCGCTTTTTCGGGAATGGCGGAAGGATCGTCGGTAGGAACGTCGAGCTGACCGGAATACTCTCCGTTTTCTTCATAGAGCGAGAGGCTGTCCGTGTCTTTTCCCGCTTTTTTTCTCGCGTGATCTATGCAGGTGTTGACGGCGATCTTGTAAATGAAAGTCGACAGCTTGCTTTCCTCGCGGAAAGAGGGAAGACTTTTCCACAGCTTGAGGAAGGTCTCCTGCGTGAGGTCTTCCGCGTCCTCTTTGGACCTGACGCGAAAGTAGACCGTATTATATACCATATCCGAATAACGTTCAACTATCTCGTCAAATGCTCCGCTATCGCCTTTTTTGTACTTTTTTATCAACAACGCGTCGTCAAAGATCTTCATGGCTTTTCCTCCGCGTATTTCGTTTTCAGTCCGGATATTATCTCTTCGATCTCCGAAAGTGTATTCGCCGAGTTTATCCTCCGTCTTGCCTCCGCGGTGCCTTTTTCGCCGCGTATGTAGTATGACAGGTGCTTTCTCATCTCGCATACCGCGGTGCGTTCGCCTTTGTAGGCGACTGCGTTTTTCGCCTGAAGGTATGCGACGCCGAGCCTTTCTTCAAACGAAGGCTTTTCGTATTTTTTGCCTTTGAGTCTCGCGCGTATCTCCGAAAACAGGAACGGATCGCCGAGGACTCCGCGCGCGAGCATTATCCCGTCTGCGGACGTTTTATCCAGCGTTCGCATAGCGTCGTCGGATGAGAAGATCCCGCCGTTCGCTATGACGGGGACGTCGACCGCTCTTTTTACGTAGGATATAATATCAAGATCGACGGGATCGCGGTATAACTGTTCGCGCGTCCTGCCGTGTACGCATACGGCGTCAGCGCCGTTTTTTACGACTTCTTCCGCAAGCCGTACGGCGTTTTTGCTTTTGTCATCCCACCCCGAGCGCATTTTGACGGTGACGGGGACGGAAACGGCGCTCTTTACGGCGCGTACGATCTCACCCGCGAGCGCGACGTTTTTCATCAGCGCGCTGCCTTCGCCGTTTTTTGTGATCTTCGGCATCGGGCAACCCATATTTATATCTATCCAATCCGGCTTTGAGAGGTTTGCGCAGTCGGGATAGTCGTTGTTTGCGAGCCTTGCGGCGGATTCCGCCATGATCTCCGGCTCCGAGCCGAATATCTGTATGCCGAACGGCGCTTCTTTTTCGGTAAAGGAGGCGAGGAGCGCGGTCTTTTTGTCGTTGTAATGAAGACCCTTTGCGGAGATCATTTCGCTGCAAACGCCTTCGGCGCCGTAAGAAACGCAGATCTCGCGAAAGGCGCGGTCGGTGATCCCGGCAAGCGGCGCCAGAAAAAGTCCGTATTCAAAATCAAGTCCGCCGATCTTCATTTCTTCAGTCTCCTTTCCCGATGATAAGACCAATATACAATACTTTTATTGCAAAAGTATAAACTTACGGAGAAATTCACACTTTGTTAACAAAGACAGGCAGGCTTGCTTGAATCTTTTGGCATTTTTATAAGACAGTTGTATAAAAAGAAAACAAATCCCGTAAAAAATAACAAAAAAATTATTGCATTTTTATTATTCTTATGATATACTTAAATCAAACTAAAATTCTGTGAGGTGTTCTTATGTTCAATTTCAAAAGAATTCTTGCTTTCACGCTGACTTTACTTATGTTCGCGTCGGTTCTTTCGTTCGGCGTTTTCGCTGAAGGTAGTATCGAAGACGGAGACGTTAACGTTCCTTTTGATGATGTTATCGGAGAAAGTGATACTTATAACCTTACCGAAGACAAAGAAGGCTATGTTTTCGCGTATATGGATCCTCACAATGCCGAGACCGTTGATATCAAATCCGAGTATGAGGGCAAACCCGTTGTGGCGATCGGCGAAGAAGCGCTTGAAAACGCAACCAATCTGACCGAAGCCGTTATTCCGGGTACCGTCAGAAGCATCGCTTACAAAGCGTTCGCGGGTTGTACTGCTCTTAATAAAGTAGTTATCCCCGAATCCGTCGAGACTATCGACACTACCGCTTTTGAAGGCTGCGAAGGTCTTACCGTTTACGGAACGAAAGGATCCGCGGCGGAGACTTTTGCAAAAGATAAGGGATTTGATTTCTTCGCTATCGTCTGGGGCGACGCGAACGAAGACCAGAAGGTCACCGCGCTCGACATCATCAGATACAAGAAGTACCTTTCTTCCGACGGTATCACGATGGGGATCGGCGCCGATACCAACGGTGACAACGCGTATGACTCAACTGACGTTGCAAAACTTAAAAGATACTTTGCCGAGCTTGTTAACGGAGTTTCTTCCGTAATACTCGGACCTCGGGTTAACTGAAAAAATGATAAGCTCCGGGAGCCGTTATACGGCTCCCGGTTTTATATTATATAATGTTGCAGCGTACGGCGATCCTTCAAAACAAACCGAAAAATAAACAGAAACCGGATGAAAACGGGCTTTGAGATCCGTTTTCAACCGGTTTTTTTATGATGTTTTTAAGCCTGACGAAGCCGTTATCGTTACGGTAAATACGTCGGTTCATTCGGTACGCAGCGCTATGACGGGGTCTTTCTTTGCGGCGCTCCTCGAAGGGATGATGCCGGAGAAGAGCGTGAGACCCATACTGATCAAAATCAGTATCACCGCCGAGGAGACGGGGAGGAACGCGTTGAGATTGTCGATACCGGTAAGCGAATGGAGGATCAGGTTGATAACGAGGCAGAGCAGGTAAGTTATCACCACTCCGAACGCTCCCGAAGTGAAACCGATGATGAGCGTTTCCGCGTTGAACATACTCGAGACGTCGCGTTTCGACGCTCCTATCGAGCGGAGGATGCCTATTTCTTTTGTTCTTTCCTGTACCGATATAAGGGTGATCACGCCTATCATGATAGAGGAGACCACAAGCGAGATCGCGACGAACGCGATGAGAACGTACGTGATGGCGTTTATGATCTGGGTGACGGACGACAGGATTATACCGATATAGTCGGTGTATTTGATCTTGTCGAGGTCGTCGAGACCTTTGTTATAAGCGTCGATGGCGTCGTTTATAACGTCTTTGCTCGCAAAGGATGAGGCGTACAGATATATCGCCGAAGGAGAATTCTTGTCGAACGATCCGAATTTTTTCATATTGTCTTCGTACGTCGAGCTTGAAAACTCAAGCGCTTCGTCGTAATAGACCGCGCATTCGCTTGCGGTGTAGGTCTTATACTCGTTGTCGAGCGCCGCGGCAAGCTGTTCGGAAGGAGTGGAGGCGAGGCTTTCGG
Organism: uncultured Ruminococcus sp.; assembly: GCA_902785485.1. Lineage (GTDB taxonomy): Bacteria > Bacillota > Clostridia > Oscillospirales > CAG-272 > RUG13077. Next base: position 10,267 of record CACZZA010000008.1, read on the forward strand.
CGACCTGAGATGCGTAAGCCGCTTTTATCTGTTCTCTTATGGATTCGCGGAAGAGAGCTTTAATGCTCTCGTCTGTCATACTCGCGGCGTATTCTTTGACCGTTTCTTCATTCATCCCCATCTGTTGAACGAGGGTGGAGAGAAGCATTTCGCGCATCTGTTCCGGCGTAAACGCGGCAAGTCTCGTTTCGGTCTGTTCATTGAGATAATCTTCCGGAGCGATGGACTTTATCTTTATATATTTATCCGCTTTTGCTTCAACGCCGATCTTCTCGACGTATTTTATGAACTCTTCCTGCTTTTGCTGTTCGGTCAGCGTTCCGGTGCTTTCCTTGAAGGGGAGACCGGTAAGAATATCAAGGTTGGGTGTTGCGTTCTGCGCTTTGACTACCGGTGAGGAGGACGCCTGATCTATGACGTATTCAGTAAGTCCGTGGGTGTAGCCTATCGCCGCGCCCTGGAGCATGGCGGAGATCGCGTCCTCGTTCGGTTTGATAACACCGACGACTTTCAGCTTAAGCGCATTGTCGTAGAGGTAACGAAGTCCAGCGTCGGTCTTGGTAAGATCGATATACAGGCTTCCGCTCTCGTCGGAGGCGTATATATCCGAGTTGAGGATCACACGGAAGTCCATCCCGAGTATCTCATCGTAAGACCAGGACTTGCGCTCGAAGTTTATTGCTTCGCCGTTCAGCGAGGCGATCATGATTTTGTCTATTTCTTCCTTGCTGACGAGACCGAGCGCGTAAAGCGTCATATCGTCAAGCTCGTTGTTCTCGTCCATAATGAGTACGATCTCGTCGTAGCTCTGCGGCCATACGCTGTTTCCGACGAGCTGATACTGTTTTTTGACGAGCGGACTGATGAGTTCTTCTCCGTCGCCGGGCAGCATTTCACGCCACATCGAATAGTTTGCGGAGTTGTTGTTCATCAGACTCATTATCCCGCCCGAGGAGCCGCCGAACGACTGACGACGGTTTTCCGTATCGGTCTCGGCGCTGACCCCTCTCATCTCACGCATCATAGAGCGGAGAAGCTCGTTGGAGTCTGAACGGATGATCTTTCCGTCTACGCTCTCCGTATATACCTTGAGATCGAGGTCGAAGCTGTACTGAACTCCGCTCAGCGCTTCGCGAAGTCCGGTCTTGTCTTCCGCGTCGTCTTTTGCGTTTTCAACGTATTCCTTGAATTTTCTCAGGTCGTTTTTAGAGGCTTCGACTTTGCTGAGTGAGTTGATGAGATCGTAGACCGCGCTCTTCTGATAGACCGCGTCGTTTTCGTGCTTATAGTCGCTGTTCGCAGATCCCATCACCGTCTGAAGAAGCTCCGAAAGGTCGACGTGCGTTTCCTGGATCGTGATCGGATATGACGCCAGCGTATCTTCCTGCACTTCGTTGATGTAATTCGTCATTCCGTGAGATACCGCGTATATCAAAGCGATCCCTATGATACCGATGCTTCCCGCGAACGAGGTCAGGATCGTACGTCCTTTTTTTGTGAAGAGATTGCGGAGCGAAAGGGAAAAGGCGGTGAAAAATGACATAGACGGTTTCTTTTTGCCGTCGTCGCTCCCTTTTTCGACGAGCTCGTCTTCGCCGGGAGGACAGCTGTCTCCGGTGATCTCGCCGTCGAGCATATTGATTATCCTCGTCGCGTACTTCCCGGCGAGATCCGGGTTATGAGTGACCATTATTATAAGGCGGTCTTTCGAGATCTCTTTGAGAAGCTCCATTATCTGAACGCTCGTTTCGGTGTCAAGTGCTCCGGTCGGCTCGTCCGCGAGTACGATGTCGGGATCGTTGACGAGAGCGCGCGCAATGGCGACGCGCTGCATCTGTCCGCCCGAAAGCTGGGACGGATTTTTATTCAGCTGGTCTCCGAGTCCGACCTGTTCAAGCGCCTTTTTTGCGCGGCGTTTGCGTTCCGCTCTCGACACGCCCGAGAGAGTCAAAGCAAGCTCGACGTTGCCGAGTACGGTCTGGTGGGGGATCAGATTGTAGGACTGGAACACAAATCCTATCGAATGGTTCCTGTAAGTATCCCAATCGCGGTCTTTGTACGATTTAGTAGAGCGCCCGTTTATGATGAGGTCGCCGTCGGTATATTTATCGAGTCCTCCGATGATGTTCAGCATAGTGGTCTTTCCGCATCCCGACGGGCCGAGGATACAAACGAACTCGCTCTTTCTGAAAGCAAGATCGATCCCTTTGAGCGCGTGAACGACTCCGCTTCCGGGGGTGTAGTCTTTTTTGACGTTTACAAGACGTAACATAAAACAACCTTTCCGACATATTATATTTTTAATAAACAATACTTCGTCTATACTATAACCTAATATTATTGAATAATTATGAACAAAAACGGAATAATTGAAATATAAGTGATAAAATCTTGCAAAAAATGGTAAAATCACTTGTTTTATCACGAACGTTGTATTATAATAACGTTAAGGAAGAGAAAAAAACAGGAGGCGAAAGTAAAATGAAATCTGAAGCAACGCAGGACCCGACCAAAAGAATATTCACTTTGCCGAATCTGCTGTCATTCCTCAGGCTGTGTATGATACCGGTGATAATGTACACATACATCGCAAAACAGAATTTCACCGTCGCCGCCGTCGTTTTCTTCATCTCCGGAGCGACCGACGTCATTGACGGTTATATCGCGCGCACGTTCAATATGGTCACCGATCTCGGCAAGGCGCTCGACCCGATTGCGGATAAACTGACTCAGATAGCGATGCTTTTCTGTCTCGTTTCGCGTTTTCATCTTATGATATATCCGCTTATCATACTGACTGTCAAAGAGATCCTTTCCGGTGTGTTCGCGCTTCTCGCCATAAGGACCTCGGGTGAAGTCAAAGGGGCGGTCTGGCACGGCAAGCTCGCTACGGTGACGCTTTTCGTAATGCTGATCTCTCACCTTATCTTTCCGAATATAGATCCCGAAGTATCAAATCTTTTGATCGGTATCAGTATCGGAGCGATGTTCTATTCGTTCATTATGTACTCCGTGTTCGATTTTCGCATCGTTCTCGGCAAGAAAAAAGCGGAAGAAAACAAATGAATTCGTTCAAAGAAAAACTCGAAAACTTCTGGTATTACTATAAATGGCATACGATCATCGGCGCGTTTTTCGTCTTTTTTGCGATCGTTGCGATCTGGCAGCTCGTTTCAAAGGAAAGCGTTGATACTTACGTCCTTTACGCCGGACCGCGTTCGCTGACCGCCGATGAGATCGAAGAAGTCGAGGGGGCGTTCAGGCAGTTTTCGCCCGACCTTGACGGAGACGGAAAAAAGAACGTCGTACTGACGGATATAGTCATGCTGACTTCCGAGCAGATAGAAGAAAACAAGCGCATCGCCGCCGAGAGCGGAGTCGACTATTACGTCGACCTTGAATATATGGCGCAGATGAAAAGCAACTTTGCGACTCAGATCGCGGCGGGGGACGCTTACGTCTGCCTGCTGTCCCCGGAGCTGTACGCGATCGATTTTCCCGCGGGAGCTTATATGACTCTCGGGGAACTCGGGATAGATAACGCGGGATCGGTCGACGGCGTTTCGTTGGAATTCTCGGAGCTGCCGTTTTCAAAGGCGTTCTCGGTGTTTGAAAGGATCCCGGACGACACCGTCATCGCGTTCAGGCGTATGGGCGCGCTGTCTTCCGCAAAAGGGAAGAGCGAACACGAACGCTTTGAGAGTCAGAAAGCGCTTTTCAAAGAAATAGTCGAGTTCGGACGCTGACAAAGAATTATGAAAAAGCAGACTGATTTTGTTTTCAGTCTGCTTTTGTTTTTTTATTTTGCGATCTCGAGGGTCAGGTACTCGCCGTTCCTGTAAACGGTGTAGTCGATATAAAGCGCGTCTTCGCGTTCTTTCTCGACCGATTCGTATTTGCTTATGTCTTCAAGGGTCCTGACCTGATTTTTACCTATCTTGACTATTATGTCGTTGACGCGGAAATCCGCGTTGGAGAACGCTCCTTCGCTGTTTACCCAGGTGATCTTCACGCCCATCGGAACGTTGTAAAACTCGCTCAGTTCACGGGTTATTATCTCGACTTCGAGCTGATCCGAATAACGTGTCACGATCTCGTCTCCGGCTTTGCAGGTGAAGGGCGCTTCGTTGTCTTCGTCGCCCGGAAAGAACAGATCCTTGACAAGAAATCCCAGGACTCCGACGGAGACGACGACGAGGAACACGATCACGCAGGTCAGCGCTATTGTTTTGTAATTCCGGGACGTCTTATCGTTTTTATACCGGTCATAAACGTCTTTTGACACCACGCCGGACAAAGACGGGGTCTTTTCTTCCGATGTTTTATCGCTCAACGTTTATCACCTCTCTTTTTTGCATATCGCATTCACGATAATAGTATCAAACAGTTTTTAATAAATAATGACTCTTTTGTGATGATTTGTTCGTAAAATTGTAAATAATGGTCATTTATCCGCTTGCTCGAGTGTGAAAACGAATTCGCAATACTCGTTTTCGACGCTTTCCGCCCAGATCTTTTCCTTGTGCGCCTCTATTATGGTCTTGGAGATATAAAGACCGAGTCCGACGCCGGAACGGTCGAGACCGCGGCTCTTGTCGGATTTGTAAAAACGGTCGAAAACAAAGGGGATATCCTCGGGTGAAATTCCTTTTCCTTCGTTATACACCGATACGAAGACCTTGCCTCCGTCTGTCTTGATCCGGACGCGGTATTTACCTTTTTCCCTCGAGAATTTTACCGCGTTGTCGCAGATGTTGTAAAGCACCTGATACACGGCGTCCGCGTCCGCGAGAACGTAGATCGAGTCTCTCTCGGTATCGAATTCGACGTCGAGCTTTTTTTCTTCGATCTTCTTCTCGAACGAGATGACGATCTGCCGCGCCATTTCGCAGACGTCGAACTCCGTTTTGTTCAGCTTCTTTTCTCCGGACTCGAATTTTGTGATGTCAAGCAGGGAAGAGACAAGGCGCGAAAGACGCTTTACCTCCGCGCTGACAAGACGGAGATAATATTCCTGCTTTTCGGGCGGGATCGCTCCGTCGAGTATGCCGTCGATGAACCCCGAGATCGACGTCATCGGCGTACGCAGGTCGTGGGCGATGTTTGAAAGAAAAGTGCTTCTCATTTTTTCGAGATTTTCAATCGAATCCGCCATCGCGTTGACGTTCTGCGCAAGCGACGCCACTTCGTCGTTCCCTTTGATATTGACGCGCGACGAAAAGTTGCCCTCGGTGAACTCCTTGACCGCTTTGCTCGTTTTACGCAGCGGGGCGCTGATACGCTCCGAAAGAACGAATACCGCGAGCAGCGCTATCACCATCACCCAAAGCATCGCCGTAATGATGGTTTTCGCGAGCAGGTTGGCGAGAAGCGTTATCGATCTTGAATTTGAAAGCGCAAAGACCGCGCCGGCAAACGACGAGTCCCTGTTGAGCACGGGGAGACCGTACGCGGTATATTCGTCGTTGAACAGACCGTCCATGTTCGTGATCTCTGAGTAGCTTCCCGTAGTATAAACTATATCGACGTATTTCTGCGGTATCACGATGTTCGAGTAGCCTTCTTCGATCAGCTTGTCGGAAAGCAGTATCTTGCCGGTCGGGTCGGTCAGGATCATGATAAGATCGTTTTCGTACTCGCCGATGAGCGAAAAAGTCGGACGCAAGGTCTTGTAATTCGTGTAAACGAAAGAACCGAGATCGGCGGGCATCGCGGAGTGGAATTCTCCCTCGACGTAATCCTTCAATACCTCGGACGCATTGCGTATGGACTCCTTCTTATCGTTCTCCGAATACGAACGGCTGATGTTTGCCACTATAAGCGCGAGTATCGCGAACGAAACGAGTATGATCGTAAGAAAGACGATAATATATTTATTGAAAATGCTTTTGAACATACTTTATCTCCGCATGTAAAAGAGTATAAGGCTCCCCGACCGCGTTCTGCGCGCGGCAGGGAAGCCGTATGCCGCTTATTCGTATTATTGGAGTATCTCGAATTTATAACCGACGCCCCATACCGTTTTGAGTATCCATTTGTCGGACACTCCCTCGAGTTTTTCGCGCAGACGTTTGATATGTACGTCGACCGTGCGCGAGTCGCCGAGATAGTCGAATCCCCAGACCTTGTCGAGAAGCTGGTCTCTCGTAAAGACGCGGTTGTAGTTGGACGCGAGAAAATAGAGCAGTTCAAGTTCTTTCGGCGGGATGTCGACGGACTTGCCCTTTATCTTCAGCTCGTATTTTTGCAGACTGACTTCTATGTTGTCGAATTTAAGCACTTCGTCGTCGTTCTTGTTGTCGCGGGCGGAATAACGGCGAAGCACCGCTTTCACGCGCGCGGAAAGCTCCTTCATATCAAAGGGCTTGACCACGAAGTCGTCAGCGCCGAGTTCAAGTCCGAGCACCTTGTCGAATACGTCTCCCTTGGCTGTGATCATTATGACCGGTTTTGACGAGATCTCGCGGATCTCGCGGCATACCTGCCAGCCGTCTTTTTTGGGGAGCATGATGTCGAGCAGGACGAGGTCCGGCTCATAGAGCTTGAAAAAGCTGATCCCTTCCACTCCGTCGTTGGCGGTCTTGACTTCGTAGCCTTCGTTTTCAAAATAGATACGGAGCATCTCACAGATGTTGAGATCGTCGTCGATGACTAAGATTCCTGTTGCCATGTTCATAACTCCTTTTTGTATTAAATATTTCACTTTATTATCCGCGTCTTTGCGAAGAACGCGCGAATTTGTTAATATCGTCAAATTCTTGACTAACTTCATAATACCACTTTTGTCTCATTTTGTCAATACATTTTTGAAATCATAGTAAAATATTCGTCAAAATCGCGCTATTCTCTTGATATTTCACGAAAAAAGATATATAATCAAGGAAGTCAATAAAACTTTACGGAGATAAGATATGAAACTCGGAATCGTAGGACTCCCGAACGTGGGAAAAAGCACCCTGTTCAACGCCATAACCAACGCAGGAGCGGAGAGCGCAAACTATCCGTTCTGTACGATAGAACCTAACGTCGGAGTCGTAGCCGTTCCCGACGAGCGGCTTGACGTGCTTGCAGAGATGTATTCACCCGAAAAATACACTCCCGCCACCGTCGAATTCGTCGACATAGCGGGACTTGTCAAAGGCGCGTCAAAAGGCGAGGGACTCGGAAACAAGTTTCTTTCTCATATAAGAGAAGTGGACGCCATCGTACACGTGGTACGCGTGTTCGAGGACGATAACATTATCCACGTCGAAGGCTCGGTCGACCCGATACGGGACGTTGAAACGATAGAGCTTGAACTCATCCTCGCCGATATGGAATCGGTCGAAAGAAGGCTCGACCGCGCGAGAAAGATGCTGAAGGGCGATAAAAAATACGAAAAAGAGATCGCTTTGTTTGAAAAGATAAATAAAGCGCTCGCCGACGGTATCCCCGCGCGAAAAGTCGAACTTGACGAGGACGAGAGGGAAATGATGCGCGATACGCCGCTCCTTTCCGCCAAACCCGTGATCTACGTCGCCAATATCGGCGAAGACGACGTCGGAAGCGATATGTCTTCCAACGAAAAATATCAAAAGCTCAGAAAATACGCGGAAGAAGAGGGAAGCGCCATCCTTCCGGTCTGCACCAAGCTCGAGAGCGAGATCGCCGAGCTTGAGGGCGAGGAGAAAAAAATGTTCCTCACCGAGCTGGGACTTGAAGAGAGCGGACTTGACAGGCTCATCAAAGCGAGCTACGCGCTCCTCGGACTTATCAGCTTTCTGACGGCGGGTCCGAAAGAAGTCAGGGCGTGGACCATCGTCAAAGGCTCGAAGGCTCCCCAGGCGGCGGGAAAGATCCACTCGGACTTTGAACGCGGATTCATTCGCGCGGAGGTAGTGGCTTACGACGACCTCGTCGCTTGCGGCGGGATGAACGGAGCGAAGGAAAAAGGACTTGTCCGCAGTGAGGGAAAGGACTACGTAATGCAGGACGGCGACGTCGTTCTGTTCAGGTTCAACGTCTGAAAACATAAAACAGAGAGGGAGAGTCTTTATTCAAAAGGCTCTCCCGTTCTTTTATCTTCCGCAGCCGCAGGGTCTTTCGTCGCGGCGGGGACGTTCGGACGCGTTTCCGGTGAATTCTCCGACCGGGAAAGGCATCTTCGAGAACGCCGTGCAGGGGTCGTCTGCCGACTGCATGGGGCACTCTTTGTCCGGTACGCTGTACTCTCCGGCGCTTACGAGGAACTGTCCGGGACGTTCGATCCTTACGACAGAGAAAAATCCGAGCGAGACGTAGAGGTTTCGTTCGCCGTCGGGATCCGAAAGCGTGTCTGAGAGCGCTCCGCGTACGGAGTCGGGGATCTCGTCAAGCGAGCAGCAGCAACCGCAATCTTTTGCGATCTTGGTGTTGAGGATGATGGGGTCTATCGCCTCGACGACGACGGACGGAAGGTTGTTCGACATCGTGGTATTCGCGCCGCAGACGGAGGCGGATTCGCCGTTCATCTCACTGCGGAAAATGTTGACGCTGCCTTCGCCGCCGTAGAGAATAACGCTTTTTTCGCATACCGCAAGCCCCTCGAACTCGCGTCCTCTGCCTTGACCGACGCACGCCTCGCATACGACTTTTACAAAGAACTTGACGTAGATCTGGTAAAAGCCGCGGTTGAACTGTACCGGCTCGACCGTTATGTTCGTTCCGAGGATCTTGGTCGATTTTGCTCGGACTGAGCCGGCGGCGTCAAGAATATCCCGTCCGCAGGAGCAAAGCATCACCGGCGCGTCTTCAAAGCAGTCTTGGTCTCTGCAGGAGTCAAGCACGCGCATCGAGTCGATAACGACTGTATCGTTTCTGCCCTGGTTGTTTCTTATATCAGCCATTGTCTGTTTCCTCCATAGAAATTCAGACGAATAAACGTCTTCTGTAATATCTTATGCCTTTCTTATTTTTTCTGACATTCATATTTGAGCAAAAGGGTTTGATTTTCGTTTTTGTTTATGCTATAATAAAAAAGTACGGTTTATATTATTGATTTTGGAGCGCAACATGGATCAAAAACGGTTTATGAAAGCGAAACGCGCGCTTTTTGAAAAATATTATTCTTTTCTTAACGATATGCAGAAAAAAGCGGTTTTTTCCGTCAACGGACCTCTGCTCGTGCTTGCCGGAGCGGGGAGCGGCAAGACGACTGTTCTCGTCAACCGTATCTCGCATATCATACGCTACGGCAACGGCTACGAAGCGGAAACCATGCCCGTATCGGACGACGAGATAGAAGCGCTCGAAAACGCTCTCGAACTTCCGAGAGAGGAAATGGCGGATATTCTGCGCGAATACGCGGTCGATCCATGTCCTCCGTGGAACGTGCTTGCCATCACGTTTACGAACAAGGCGGCGAGAGAGATCAAAGAACGACTTGAAACCACTCTCGGAGAAGAGGCGAACGATATTTGGGCGGGTACGTTCCATTCGATGTGCCTTCGCATCCTGCGCAGCTACGGCGACAGGCTCGGATATAACAAGAGCGCTCTGACGGTCTACGATACCGACGACACGAAACGGCTGATACAATCGATCCTGAAAGAGTTGGATATTGAAGAAAAGACCCTCCCGCCGAAGGATGTCATGCGCGAGATAAGCAATTATAAAAACAGGCTCGTCACCCCCGAAGAAGCCGCCGAAGAAGCGACCGCCGCGGCGGAGCGGAACGATTTTTCCGCTGCGAAGATCATACGGATCTACCGTATCTATCAAAAACGGCTGATGGACGCTAACGCTGTGGATTTTGACGACATAATATCCAAGACCGTCGAGCTGTTGAAGTTCGACGACGAGGTCAGGGAATATTATCAAAAGAAGTTCAGATACGTATGTATCGACGAGTATCAGGATACCAACCACGCGCAGTTCGTATTGACGTCTCTTCTGTGCGGAGGCTACAACAACGTTATGGCGGTCGGAGACGACGACCAGTCCATCTACCGCTTCCGCGGCGCGGTCATAGAAAATATCCTCAATTTTGACAGCGAATTTCCCGACGTGAAGCTCATCAAGCTTGAACAGAACTACCGTTCGACGCCCGAAATACTCGGAGCCGCGAACTCCGTCATACGAAACAACGGCGGACGGAAAAGCAAGTCGCTTTGGACGGACAGGGAGAGCGGGGAAAAGGTCACGGTCAAAAAGCTCGACAACCAGACGGACGAAGCGAGGTTCATCGTCGATACCGTTATGGACAAGGTGATCTCGGAGGCGAGACGTTATTCGGACTTCGCCGTCCTTTGCAGGATAAACGCGCAGTCCGCGCCCATTGAGACCGCGCTCACAAAGAGCGGGATACCGTACCGTATGCTTTGCGGTATGCGTTTCTACGAGCGCAAAGAGGTTAAGGACATAGTGTGTTATCTTTCTGTCATCAATAACACCGACGACGACCTTCGCCTCAAACGTATAATAAACGAGCCTAAGCGCAAAATAGGCGCGACTACCGTCGGCAACGTCGAAAGGATCGCCGCCGCCGAGGGCGTTTCGATGTATGAAATAATGAAGAAAGTCCGCTCTTACACGGCGCTTTCTTCTGCGGCTCCTCAGATCGAACGCTTCGTCGCGCTCATAGAAAAGCTGCGCGAGGAAGCTAATGAGATCTCGATCGCCGAACTCACCGAGAGGGTCATCATCGAGAGCGGATACAGGCAGATGCTGATAGATATGGGCGAGAGCGAACGTGACAGACTTGAAAACGCGGAACAGCTCATTTCGAACGCCGAAGAATACGAACAGAACAATCCGGGAAGCGACCTCGGCTCGTATCTCGAAGAAGTCGCGCTCATTTCCGATATAGATAATTACGACACGACCGCGGACGCCGTGACCGTTATGACCATCCACAGCGCGAAGGGGCTTGAATTTCCGGTGGTATTCGTTCCCGGGTGCGAAGAGGGTATCTTCCCCGGAAGCCGCTCTATCGGAAACGAGACCGAGCTTGAGGAGGAAAGAAGGCTCGCGTACGTCGTTATCACGAGGGCGAAAGACCTTTTGTATATGACACACGTGCGCGAAAGGCTGATATTCGGTCAGACTCAATACAACCGCGTTTCGCGCTTTATCGAGGAGATCGACGAAGAATTCAAAAACGAGGAGGTCGAAGAAGACTTCGGTCATTCTTACTACTCACCGTTCGGGCGAAGAGGGGCGCGCGCCCGCGGAGAGGACTTCTTTTCCGCATCCGGCTTCAATGTCCGGGATGACTCCGGAGCCGCTATTCGCCCTGCGCCCGTCAAGACCGCTCCTCCGAAGGAGCCTGCGGAATTGTTTTCCGCCGGCGAACGGGTAGTACATCCCAAGTTCGGAAAAGGACTTATACTCGCCGCGACAAGGCTCGGAGGCGGGGCGGACGTGATGTATGAAGTCGCGTTCGACGAAGTGGGGACCAAAAAACTGATGGGCAACTACGCGAAGCTCAAAAGAGAATGACCGGTAACGCTTATGAAAGAAAAACTCAAAAAACTGTTTGTCAAATATGAAGAGATAATACGGTATTTAATAGTCGGCGCGCTGACCACCGTTATTTCGCTCGCAGTGTACTATCCGCTTATATGGTACGTTTTCGACGCGGAAAAAGAGGTACAGCACGCCGCGGCTAACACTCTTTCGTGGATAGCCGCCGTCGCGTTCGCTTATTTTGCCAACCGGATCTTCGTGTTCAAAAGCAAGGAAAAGAATATAGCAAAGGAAGCGGCGAAGTTCGTTTCCTCACGTATCGGCTCTTTTCTCATTGAAACGGCGATCATACTGATCTTCGTCAACGCGCTCGGTTTTACATTTTCGATCGATCTGTTCGGCAAGTCTTTTATGGTAATGAAGATAATAGCGCAGGTCGTCGTAATAATTCTGAACTACGTTTTCGGAAAACTGCTCGTATTCAAAAAGAAAGACGAACAAAAAGAAGACGTTTGAACAGAATACGTCAAATATCATCCGCCCGGAGAGCATTATCGCTTTCCGGGCGGCGCTTTTAATTTGAACGCATCATTTCAAAGGCTCTGTAAAGGTTGAGTTTACCGTAACCCCACCGCGGGTCGGGATACGCGCGCGACTCGTCCCTGACGCAGGAGCGGATGAGAAAACCTTTTATCTGGTGCGTGTTGAGCGTAGGATAGTTCATATCTACGACGCCCCATTCGAGCATAAGCGCCGCCGCTCCGCAGGTTATCGCCGAAGAGACGGACGTGCCGCTCATCGTCCCTTTGAACGTCGGATACGACCCTCTGACGCCTACTCCCGGAGCCGCAAGGTCTGGCAGGGGGAGACCGTTTACCGAAAATCCCCAGGATGAATCGATATACAGGCTCCCGTCGCGCGTGTCGTACGCGGAGACGGAGATCGGCGAACGCGACGTTGCGGGGACGGTAACGGTATTGAAGGGGTCGGGGAGGACGAATTCCGCGCCTTGCGGAATAAGCGACTTCGACGGAAGGTACGCGTCGACTCTCCCCGCCGTCAGTATATCTCCGTAGACGAATACGTTCCAAACGCCCTGCGTGGCGTTTTCTGTTTTTATTACTGTCGCCTGAGACGTGCTTTCGCTGAGCGGATAGTAATATTCGACCGAAACGGTCGCTTTCTCGAAAACAAACCCGGTTTTGTAAACTGATCCGTTCCGTACGGGAATGCGCGGGACGACTTCTCCGGTCGGAGAACGCAGTGATACGGATATTTTGTCCGCGAAAGAAGTCAGGAGCGTGAGACAGAATGAGCTTGCAGAGTCGGAAGACCGTATATCAAGTATCCCGTCCGGCTCGTCATCGTTCAGCTCGAGCCTCGCGTGACGTCTTGACTGGCTCTCGTTTCCCGCGGCGACCGTGATACAGACTCCTGAGATCCCGGAGGTCGAATCTATAAAGTCTTCAAACACTCCGCTCCCGTCGTGTGTGCCGAAATTCGTACCGAGCGCAAGACAGATCGAGACCGGGCGGTCAAGCTCTCTCGCCTTTCGTACGACGTATTCGACTCCCAGCATCACGGACGTTGAGTCGAAAACGTCCGCCGTTCCGTCCGGGACAAGGAACTCCTTCCGGACTCTGCTGTTTGCCTCTTTCAGCTTTACCACGACTATTTCCGCGTCCGGCGCGGCTCCGGATACCTCGTTTGAAAGATTTCTCCCGGCGGCGACCGAGGCGAGAAAGGTCCCGTGCCCGGACGTGTCTCTTTGTTTTACCGCCGAGTACGGGTCGTCGAGAGAAAGAGCCTCGTTTATATCTTCGCGCGTATATTCCCGTCCGTACGGAAAGCCGGGCGGCGGAGGACCGTCCGACGTCTGGTCATAGATCGAAACGATACGCGTCGCGCCGTTTTCGCTTTTGAATTCGTCGAGCGTAAAGTCTATCCCCGTGTCTACTATGCCGATAAGCACTCCGCGTCCTGTCAGCGCGAGCGAAGGCTGTTCGCTTATCTGAGTTATCCCGGCGCCTTCGAGCGCCTGTCTGTCGCAGAGCGACAGGACCGTCGGAAAAGAATAGAAATGATCCGTTCCGAGCAGACTTTTTACCTTTTCAAGGTCGTCGTCCTCAACTCGCACTACGGTAAAAAGTCCGTTCAGTTCGGCGATCTTTCGTAATTCCGGATAGTCCGGCAGTCGTTTGACGTAGAATTCGTTGTTTCTGAGTACAAAGTCGACGCTCATAAAGTACCTCCGTCGTATTTTGTAAGCAATGAAAGCGTCCTTGACAGGCAGAGCGCGCCGTATCCGCGTTCGGGAGAAGGAAAAGACAGTCCCGACGTTCTTCTCGCCCCTTTGCGAAGAAAGGCTTTGAGTCTTTGTCCGTACAGCAAGGGATCGTTCTCCTTCACCACTCCCCATTCAAGCAGGAGCGCCGCTCCTCCGCAAACGAAAGGGGACGCAAAGCTCGTGCCGGTAAAAGACGAGTAGGAGCCGTTCGGAGACGCGCTGACTATATCGACGCACGGAGCGCAGAGGTCCGGTTTGACGAAAACGTTCTCGCGCGTATAACCAACGCCGGAAAAAGGGGCGGTATTGCCGGTCGTTTCGTCGTAACCGCCTACGCTTATAACGTTTTTCGCGGTGGACGGAAGAGTCAGCGTGATCTCATTATCGGGAGAGAGGAACACGGTGTCGTTCCCGACGTCTTCGACAGTCGGCAGCCACGCGTCGATCCTTCCGTCCGTAACGTCTGTCCCTCTGACTTTTATCTGCCATAACCCGGGAGGGATCACCCCCGATCCCGACTCGAACACGAAATATATTTCCTGCGAATAAGACGACGGGCTCGGCTGTTCAAAATAAACCGAAAGCCTTACCGTACCGAGTGAAGTAAAGTAAAATCTCGAGGTTTCGTCAAGAAACGGGGTCGAGGCTCCGGACGGAGAAACAACGGAAAAGCTCATCGAGTCGACGAAGTTTTTCCACAAAGTGACGTAAAACCTGTCCCCGGACCCTGAGGAGGAAAAAGAGATCTCGTCTGTACGAGATGACTGAACGTATGCCGAAAAATGGTGTCCCGTCGCCCCCTCGTTTCCTGTCGGGGTACAGAGTACCAGGTCCCTTTTCAGACAGAATTCGTCTATATAGCTCTCGAAAAGCGAATCTCCCGAGTGCCCTCCGTTGTTCGTCCCGTAACTCAGGTTGACAGCTGCCGGCATGGAGAGCTTTTGCGTCGCTTCCGCGGCAAAATGCAGCGCGCGCATGATCTCAGCCGCCGTCGAAAAAGCGCCTGTTTGACTTTGCGACCCGTTCCCGAGTTTCACCGCGACGATCCCCGCTTGCCTCGCCACTCCTATCCTGCTCCCCGCCGCGACGGCGGCTACCGCCGTTCCGTGCCTCGCTCTGTCGGTAAAAGGGACTAAAGACAAAGGATCGTTCGTCCGGAGCGCCGCGTCAAGTTCGCTCTTGCCGTACACCTTTCCTATCCCGAAGGTTTGAAACCCCTTTGTGTCTTTGTCGTTTCCGTCGTACGTCATGTCCCACGCGTATAATATCCTCGATCCGCCGGACGGGTCGAGAAATTCGGGATGAGTGTAGTCGATCCCGGAATCTATCACACAGACGAGCGTACCGTCTCCGGATAAAGAATACGGCGGAGAATAAGCCTCCGGGACGCAGGACGCGTTTCTGCCGCTTTCCGCGTACAGGGAAAGTGTTTTCGGTAATTCGAGCGCCTGTATCTCGCTGTAAGAATAGAGGGACGCGAGCTTTGAGACCTCTCCCGAGATTATCGCGAAATTCGGATCCAGAACGTCGGTTTTGAGACCTGTCTCTCTTTCGATCTTGTAAAGATCGCCCGAATATCTGACTATTACTTCAAGCTCGTTGTTTCGCAGCAGCCTCGGATCGAAGGTCAACAGCTCAAGAAGTTCGTCGTAAGTCAAAAGCAACACCTCCGTACAGTATATTCGGGTAATCTTTTTTCGTATTCCGCATAGAAATATAAAAAACGAAAGGGGATCAACAATGGGAAATAAAGCGATGCTGAGGGTAAACGTATTCGATTCGTCGGAGGGACTGCCTTTGTCGGGCGCGAAAGTCGAGGTCTTTTCCGAAGGAAACAGAATAGCGTCCGAAATAAGCGACGTGTCGGGAAACACCCCGACGATCGAGCTTGATACGGTGGACAGCGTATATTCGGACGACGTGGAGAACGAAAGCGTAAGACCATATTCGCTTTTCGATTTGAAAATAACTTCCGACGGTTTTTCAGACAGGATACTGAACGGTTTGCAGATGTTCGGAGGCGAAAGCTCTTTTTCCGATATAATAATGCAAAGGGGAAGCGAGCAAAGCGTGAGTGATATATCCCCGCATACTCTCTGGAAGTCTTTTCCGCCCAAAGACGCGGAGGAGACGGTCAAGCCGCTCCCGCCGGGACTCGGTTTCGTCGTGCTTCCGGACCCCGTGATACCGGAGTTCGTCATAGTACACGACGGCGCGCCGTCCGACGCGTCCGCGCCAAACTACAAAGTAAAATTTGAAGATTATATCAAGAACGTCGCCTGCTGTGAGATATACCCGACCTGGGAGACCGCGGCGCTCGAGGCCAATATAATAGCTATCATCTCGTTCACGCTTAACAGAGTTTATACCGAGTGGTACGTGAGCCGCGGGTACGATTTTACCATCACCTCATCCACCGCGTTCGATCAGGCTTTCTCATACGGAAGAAATATCTTTGAAGAGATCGGAAACGTCGTCGACTACCTCTTTACGACTTTCCTGACAAGACCGAATATCCGTCAGCCTCTGCTCGCGCAGTACTGCAACGGCTCGACTGTCTCCTGCCCGGGATGGCTGAGTCAGTGGGGATCGAAAAGGCTCGCGGACGAAGGGTACAACGCTGTAACGATACTCCGTACCTATTACGGAAGCGACGTTTTTCTTCTGGAAGGGAACAAGGTCGACGGTATCCCGTATTCTTTCCCGGGAAGCACGCTTCAGACCGGATCGATAGGTCAGGACGTCAGGATCATCCAGGAGCAGCTCAACGCGATCTCGGTAAACTATCCCGCTATTCCTCGGCTTGCGGTTGACGGGATCTTCGGAAGCGAGACCCGCCGCGCCGTCACGACTTTTCAGGGGATATTCGGATATGAGCAATCCGGACTCGTTGATTTCGCCGTTTGGTACGGTATTTCAAGGATTTACGTCGCCGTAGCGAGGCTCGCGTCGTGAAAATATCCGGAACCGGTCGTTGAAAACAGACTGTTTTCACCCTCAAATAACGCATTGTGAACAAAACCTTAACTTTTTATAAGTTTTTCAATAATTTTATTAAATAATGTTGACTTTATTCTTTTTTTTAGATATAATATATCCGTGAATATTGATTTTGAATATTTTACACAACTGATATGCAAATTACGTATAACGTATAGAAAAGGGGTATAAAAATGGGTATCAGCTTTGAACATTACAGAATTTTCTACAATGTAGCAAAGTACGGCGGATTTACGCAGGCGGCTAACGCTATCAAAAGCAATCAGCCGAACATCACGAGGACCGTCAAAAATCTCGAAAGGGAACTCGGATGTCAGCTTTTTGTCCGCTCGAACAGAGGAGTCACCATGACTCCCGAAGGCGAAAAGCTTTACAGACACGTTCGTATCGCCGTAGAGCAGATCGAAGCGGGCGAGGAGGAGCTTTCCTCCGAAAGAAGCCTTCAGAACGGCGTCATTCTTATAGGCGCCACGGAGGTCGCTCTCAGATGCTGCCTTCTGCCCGTTCTTAAAAAATATCACGAAGCCTATCCCGGTGTAAAACTCAAGCTGTTCAACTATACCACTCCCCAGGCGATCGACGCTCTTAAGAGCGGCAGTATCGACATCGCGGTCGTAACGACTCCGATGGGCGAGCTTCGTTCACTGACCTCGAGCGTCATTACCGGCTTCCGCGACGTTCCCGTTTGCGGAGAGAATTACCAGAGCTATTTCAAGAGCGCTGTCTCGTTCGAGGAGCTTGCGGACTATCCGATCATCTCTCTCGGCGAACAGACCAAGCATTATGAATTTTACCGCGACCTGTTCGTCCGCCACGGTCTCGAGTTCAATCCCGACATCGAAGCCGCTACCGCCGATCAGATCCTCCCGCTCGTGAGAAACAACCTCGGAGTCGGATTTGTTCCTCAGGAATTCCTTAAAAACGAGGCTTCCGGCGTTTACGAGATCAAACTCAAAGAGAAGATCCCGAGCCGTTCCGTCTGCCTTGTCAAGCGCGCTGACGCCGCGCTCGGCGTCGCCGTAAAAGAATTCGAGGAAATGCTTCATTCTTACGGAAAATAATAAAAAACACCGTCCGCTTTATAGTAGGGAAAGCGGACGGGATTTAATGAAAAAGGAGTTATAATCATGAAGGATTACTTTGATCTGAAGGGTCAGGTCGCCATCGTCACCGGATGCTCGACGGGACTCGGAGTTCAGATGGCAAGAGCGCTTGCGAGCCAGGGATGCAACATCGTCGCCGTCGCCCGCAGAAAAAATCTCACCGATGAAGTCACTTCCGACATCGAACGTACGTTCGGCGTTCAGACTCTTTCGCTGAAATGCGACATCACTTCCACAGAAGAGGTCGAAAGCGTCGTTGACGCGACTCTCGCAAAATTCGGACGCATCGACGTACTCGTCAACAACGCGGGTACCGGCGCCGTCGCTCCGGCTGAAGAGATCACCGACGAACAGTTCGACAACGAGATGAATATCGACCTGTTCGGCAGCTTCCGTTTTGCGCGCGCAGTCGCTAAAAAAGCGATGATCCCGGCTAAATACGGCAGGATCATAAACATTTCGTCCATCTACGGTCTCGTAGGCAACAAGATCGCCGGATCTTCGCCTTATCACGCGGCCAAGGGCGGTCTCACCAATCTGACGAGAGCGCTTGCGGCTGAATGGGGCAAATACGGTATC
Organism: uncultured Ruminococcus sp.; assembly: GCA_902785485.1. Lineage (GTDB taxonomy): Bacteria > Bacillota > Clostridia > Oscillospirales > CAG-272 > RUG13077. The sequence goes on from CACZZA010000008.1 coordinate 28,660, forward strand.
ACCGTCAACGCTATCTGCCCCGGATACTTCTACACCGATCTTACCCGCGACACGCTCAACAGCGATTTCTTCAAGGCAAACGCCAAAGCGATGATCCCGCAGGAAAGATACGGCGAAGAAGGAGAGCTTGACACAGCGACCCTTTTCCTCGCCTCCAAGTATTCCACGTACGTCACGGGCGTAAATATCCCCGTAGACGGCGGTTATACCTCGATGTAACTGTTTCGTTATTCAGATCCGGTCCTTTTTTCGGAGAGGACCGGATCATTTTTTTGTTTATTTCCTCAATTTTTGTGAAATAGTCGCGGAATGGAGGGAAAGACCCTCGGCGCTTAAAAACAGAGTGATCTTTTTTGAGTTTTTTAATTTTGTTGTTGTATTTTACGATAAATTATGATACAATAATAACAGCAACAAGAAAGGAGAAACAGAAATGCCTAATATCAAACCCGTATCCGATCTGCGGAACTATAACGAAGTGCTTCGCGATATTGCCGTCGGAGAGCCGGTTTTTCTCACGAAGAACGGTAGAGGCCGCTACGCTATCGTCGATATGGAAGAATACGAAAAGACTCAGGCTCTGTTAAAGCTGATGGGCGAACTTGCAAAAGGCGAACGCAAGGGAAACGAAAAAGGATGGATCGCGATCGAAGACGCGGAAAAGGAGCTTGGAGTCACAAATGGCTGAGATCGTTTTTTCGCCGGAAGCGCTCTCCGATCTGAAACAGACGAGGACCTATATCGCCGAGGAGCTTTGCAGTGAACAAGCGGCGAGCAATACTGTTTCGAAGATAATGAAGCATATCCGCGCTCTTTCGGTCTTTCCCGAATCCGGAGCGCCGCTTGCGTCGGTCGTAAACTTTGCAAATGATTACCGTTTCCTTGTCTGCGGAAACTATACGGCGTTTTACCGTTATGAGCAAAACAGGGTCTTCGTTGTGCGAGTGTTGTACAGCAGACGCGACTTTATGAGGATCCTTTTCGGAGAGAATACGAACGAAGAAAACTGAACAAAACGTATAAAGATCGCTTTTTGAAAAAACGGCGATCTTTTTTCTATGAGACTTCCGGGTTTCAAAGACCTGTTTGAGATAATATACGTTTGAAGCGGTCAGACGGGAATTAAAACAAGAATTCAGCGAAGGATAACGCAAGGGGACCCTTTTAAGGAAAGGTTCCCCTTGACCCCTCTAAACCTTTCTAAGGGAATAGGAATATAAACAAGGGGACCGGATCATTTTTTTGTTTATTTCCTCAATTACACTATTGAAAATAACTTCGTTTTATGGTAAAATTCAATAGAGGTGATGTCTATGCTGAGGCGGGAGATCAAATATCTTATTTCATACGCCGAATACGTCGTGCTTTCCCGCAGGATAAGCGGTCTTCTGTCGAGGGACGCGCATAGCTTCAACGAAGACGGATACCTTATATCGAGCGTATATTTTGACGACCGGTCGGATTCTTCGTTTTACGAGAAGGTCGCCGGTATTGCAAACCGGAAGAAATACCGGCTTCGTTATTACAACCGCTCAAACGATTTTATCGTTATGGAGTGTAAAAACAAAAAGGGAGACCGTATCGAAAAAGAGAGCGCGCGCATCGACGAAAAGACGTTTTACTCGCTTGCGGAAGGGGATTTTGACGTTCTCATTGATTCAGCGTCGCCGCTTCTTCGTGAAGTTTACGCCAAAAACAAGAGCGTCGGACTGCTTCCGAGACTGTTTTGCGAATACGTTCGCGAGGCGTACGTACACCCTCTTTCCGAGACCCGCGTCACTTTCGACAAGCGTCTCAAATGCGCGCCCGCGAGGGGCGTTTCAATAGAGAACGACCCCGGAGGATATTTCGTTTTTCCTGATGATTCGGTAATACTCGAGATCAAATACAATGATTTTATACCGCGTTTCATATCCGACGCGCTTTCCACGGGGAGGATCCCCGTTTCGTCGTCGAAATACGAAACGTCTTTCGAATATCTTACAACTCACTTCATTCTCAAAAAGGGGGAAAGATCATGAAAGAACTGATCAAAACGTTCAAGCAAAGCATTCAGGAAGCCGGAAATCTGCTCGATTTAACTCCGATGCAGATATTCGTGATGCTTACGTTCGCGCTGTTGTGCGGTCTGATAATCTACTGCGTTTACCGGTTTTTCTACCGCGGAGCGGTATACAGCGAGAACTTCAACCTTCTCCTTATTATGAATACGTTGATAACGACATTTATCATTATGACGATCTCCGCGAACATCGTGCTTTCGCTCGGTATGGTCGGAAGCCTGAGCATAATCCGTTTCCGTTCGGCGGTCAAGGACCCTCTCGACGTCGGATTTCTGTTCTGGTCAGTCGCAGTGGGCATCACCTGCGGCGCGGGACTTTATACCATATCGCTCCTTTGCACGCTGTTTATCGCCGCTATCTACGTCATTTCCGTTCTGCTTCGCGGAAAGAATAAACGTTTTCTGCTCGTCATAAAATATTCGCAGGACTGCAAGAAAAACGTCAGCGAAGCGATAAGACCCGTAAAATATACTCTCAAAAACAAAATAGTCACCAAAACGGACATCGAACTGACCCTTCAGGTAAGACACGACGACGTGTGCAAGAAGGCTGTCGGAGCTTTACAGGAGATAGACGGAGTATCGTCCGCGATGCTCGTTGAATTCACGGGGGACAACTGATAAGATGAACGGCAAGAATATTATCGCATTTGCGATATTTGCGGCCGTCTTTGCGATCCTGCTCATAGTTTTCACGGCTATTTACGAACCGACTGTTTCACCCTCTCTTGAAAAAACGGAAACGGCAGCCGGGGAAAAGCCGCTTCAGCTTCCTGAGGCGCCGGAACCGGATTTCTATTTTGAAACGGAGGGCGGGGTCTTTACCGAGCCGCTGACGGTCAGAATAGCGTCTCCCGACGGAGCGGAGGTCTATTATACTCTCAACGGAGAGCTGCCCAGCGATAAGGCGGGCGAAAAAAACTGTTATAAGTACGACGAAACCAAGGGCGTTGTTATAAGATCAACGGGCGAGACCGCTTATTACAGTTTTACCGCGCAGTACAGTCTTGACGGCAAGTGGTCCGACGCCATATTCAACACTTACATAGTAGGCAGACAGGCGGATCAGCGTTTTACCACGCTTTCTGCGTTCATCACCTGCGAGCCGGATAAGCTTTTCGGCTATGAGAGCGGCATCCTCGTCGCGGGCAAGCTGCGCGACGATTGGATCAAAGAGCATCCGGGAGAAAAGCCCATCTCCATCTCTCCCGCCGGCTTTATGCTGAGGGGAATGGAGTCGGAACGCGTCGTAAACGTGCAGTTTTTCGACACGGACGGAAACAGCGTGATAAACCAGACCGCCGGAGTTCGTCCGTACGGCGCATACACGAGAGCTTATAAATTCAAATCCATCAAGCTGTACGCGCGGCGCGAATACGATTATAACAACAATAAATTCAGATACGACTTTTTCGACGGACTTCAGTCTCTCGACGGCGAGGGACGCGCGGTGCTCGCATTCAAACGTCTCCTGCTGCGTTCCGCGGGAAGCGACGCCGGAAAAGGGATGATACGCGACGAGCTTCATCAGGATCTCGTTATCCAGTCCGGTTTTCCCGGAGGCCAGGCGGTCCGTCCGGTCGCCGTTTATATCAACGGAAGTTATTACGGACAGATGTGGATCCACGACGTTGTGAACGAAGAGTATTTCGAGCAGAACTACGGTCCTTACGAGGGACTGATGGCGGTCGCCTCGGGTCCCGAAAAGAGTAAACCCGACAAACGTTACGACGTTGACGACATCGAGGAACAGCAGTTCTTTTACGACGATTGGAATTTCAATTACAGCCGTTTTTCCAAAATGGATCTGACGATCGACTCGAACTATGAAGAGCTGAACAAATGGATGGACGTCGAGAATTATCTGTTCTATTACGCGATAAACACCTACGTCAACAATTCGGATTGGCCGTATAACAACCATAAAGCGTACAGATATTACGCCGCCGAGGGCGAAGAATACCGCGAGGGTACGGTGTTCGACGGGCGCTGGAGATTTCTTCCGCACGATATGGACGGTTACTGGGATTATAAGTCGGATATTCTCAATACATATCTGCTCGATCCCCGACAGTCGAGATACAGTCCTCTGTTCGGAGAGCTTATCAAACGTCCCGACTGCCGCGACACTTACGTCAGGGCGCTGATGGAGCTTATGAACGGAGCGTTCAGCGCCGATAATTACACGTCCACCATCAAGCGTATGGACGACGAGCGCAGGGAAGAGGCGGAATACTTCCTCAAAAACAGCAGTTACGCCATGTCGAATCCGACGTCCTGGCGCAACGCGATACAGAACTACGTCAATTACGCGACCTACCGCCCCACGACGGTGGTAGAAGACCTGAAACGCGCGTTCGGATTTACAGGGGCTACATACCGAGTGCGTATCGGCGAGGCTGACGGGGGACACGTAAAGCTCGGATATTGGGATATTGACGGCGTTTTCGAAGGCAATTTCGTCAAAGAGTCGGAAACGGTCTTCAAAGCCGTTCCTGAAGTCGGATATGAATTCGACCGCTGGGAAGTCAACGGAAAGACGTACGATACTCCCGAGATCACACTGAATTCGGAGAACGGATCGAACGGAGGTTTCCGCATTTCCGTATATTTCAAAGAAAACGAGAACAAGAGACTCGTTATTTCGGAGTATTCGTCGGCGGGCAAGGACGACGTGATAGTCCTTTACAATCCTTACTCCGTTCCGCTCGGTACAAAGGGGTACAGCGTTTCCGATAAGATCTCCAAGCTCGGACTTTACACGCTCCCCTCGATCGAAGTCGCTCCTCGCGAAAGTGTTACGATCTACTGTAATAACTATCTCGGAGCGGAAAAACTGCATAATATGAGTTGTCCGTTCAGCCTGAAATCCGGCGAAAATCTTTATCTTTCCTACGGAGACGAGATCGTCGAACACGTCGAGATAAACGATCTTCATTCCGGCTACAAAGCCGTTAAGGACCTCTCGAGCGGAAAGTTCGCAGAGGTAAAAAAGTGACTGATGGAGTGATATATCATGGATAACGGGATCGGTGAAACCGCGAACGAAAGAGGAAGGATCATCGTCCGGACCGGTATCATCGGAGTAATAACAAACGTCCTGCTCGCCGCCGCCAAGGCGGCGATAGGTCTGCGCGCGAATTCCATCGCGGTCATTCTCGACGCGGTGAACAATCTCAGCGACGCTCTGTCGTCCCTCATCACGATAGTCGGCGCGCGAATCGCGGGCAGAAAACCGGACAAAAAACATCCGCTCGGGCACGGACGCACCGAAGACCTCAGCGCGTTTATAGTTTCCGCGGTGGTTTTATACGCGGGCGTTACGGCTCTGATCGAGAGTATAAAAAAGATAATAACGCCGGAAAAGGCGGATTACAGCGCCGTATCTCTCGTTGTGATCGTCCTTGCGATATTCGTCAAGCTCGCGCTCGGAACGTACGTAAAGAGGACGGGCGGCAAAGTCAATTCCGACGCGCTCAAAGCCGCCGGGACGGACGCCTTGTTCGACGCTCTCGTTTCCGCGTCGGTGCTTGCGTCGGCGGTCGTGTTCATGACTACCGGACTTAGCCTCGAAGCGTACGTCGGAGTGCTTATTTCTCTGCTTATCATTAAAAGCGGTATCGGACTCACCCGTGAAACGGTCGACAAGATACTCGGAGCAAGAGTCGACAGAGAATTGATCCACGCCATCAAAAAGACGATATGCGAAGACGAATACGTGTTCGGCGCGTACGATCTGATCCTTCACAGCTACGGTCCCGAAACTTTCATAGGATCGGTACATATCGAAGTTCCGGACATTATGACCGCCGATGAGATCGATCAGCTCGAACGGTGTATCACCGCGAACGTTTACCGCAAGCACGGCGTTTATCTCGCGGGTATAGGCATTTATTCGATGAATACGAAGGACGACGAGGCAAAAGAGCTTCGCAGTGAGCTTAACAGTCTCGTTATGGCTCACGACGGGGTGCTTCAGTTCCACGGCTTTTACTACGACCCGGAAAAAAAGCACGTCGTGTTCGACGTCATCCTTGATTTCGAGGTCGAAGACCGCAAAGCGCTTATCGACTCCATAAGGAACGAAGTCGAAAGACTTTATCCCGATTTGACATTCCATATCACGATGGACGTCGATATTTGAACGAATATCATAATAAAAAATCTGCCGCGGATCATTTTTCCGCGGCAGGCTTTTTTATCGTCGATCTATTCTGCTTTGCACTTGTTGAACATTCCCACGAGACAGCGTCCCGTCTTCTGCATGAAGTCCGCAACGTCCTGATACATCTCCTTCGGAAATTTAGCGAAGAAGTTGTCCGCCTCGAACGTGAGATCTCCCTCGTACCCTATATCCGCGAGCGTTTTTACGATCATCGGATAATCGTTGCAGGCGGTGAAGGGGAGAGTATGCAGGTCGTTGATCCC
>CACZZA010000009.1 GCA_902785485.1 uncultured Ruminococcus sp.
TTATTGTCATACAAAAATTATACCACAAAAAGAAGACTATGTCCTCATTTTTTTGAACATAGTCTCTCTTTTTTTTCGGGACTTTTTTTACAGCCCCTTTTCTCACGTATTATATTAAATTACACGCCCTTCTTGGATCTGTCGATCTTTTCAGCGTCGGTGACGTTGTAGGTCGGAGTGTAACCCGGGATGGGCTGGATCTTCTCGTGGATGGCGTCGATGATGGTCTTCGCCTGCGGGAAGAAGAATTTTTCAAGCTCATAAGCGGGAGTGATCCAGTTGCGGGATCCGAGCGCTACTGCCGGCGCGTCGAGGTAGTCGAAGCAGAACTCGTTGATGTTCGCCGCCATATCCTTCATTACGGAGTTGCGTTCGCACGCGTCGCCGACGATGAGGATCTTGCCGGTCTTCTTGACGGACTCGATGACCTTTTCGTAGTTGAACGGAACGATCGAACGGGAGTCGATGACTTCCGCTTCGATGCCGTACTTCTCGGACAGCTCTTTAGCCGCGTCGAGCGCACGGTAGAGGACCGCGCCGATGGTTAGGATGGTGACGTCCTTACCCTGTCTCTTGACGTCGGGCTCGCCGAGCGGGATCTCGTAAGACTCGGTCGGAACTCCGCCTTCGTGGAATCTCTCGCCGTAGTCGTAAACTCTCTGGCTCTCGAAGAAGACGACGGGGTCGGTGCCGTTGAGCGCCGCAGTCATAAGACCTTTAGCGTCGTAAGGAGTGGACGGGAACACGACTTTGAGTCCCGGGATATGCGCGGTGAGCGCGGTCCAGTCCTGGCTGTGCTGCGCGCCGTACTTCGAGCCGACGGAAACACGGATGATGATCGGCATTTTGAGGATGCCGGCGGACATCGACTGCCATTTAGCGACCTGGTTGAAGATCTCGTCGCCCGCGCATCCGATGAAGTCCGCGTACATAAGCTCGACGATGACGCGTCCGCCGCTCATCGCGTAACCGACGGACGAACCGATGATCGCCGCCTCGGAAATGGGAGCGTTGAAGAATCTGTGATAAGGAATGACCTCGGTCAGACCGCGGTAAACGGCGTACGCGCCGCCCCAGTCACGGTTGTCCTCGCCGTAGGCGATGAGGGTCGGATCCTCGTAGAACTTGTCGATGATCGGCTCAAAGAGACCGTCTCTGACCTGGAACACTTTTGCTTTCGGAACTTCCTTGCCGTTTGCATCCCACTGAGTGCGGACCTTGTTCTTGATCGCCTTGACTCTCGGGCTTTCTTCCTTCGGAGCGAGCACGTCGGGTTTGCGTGTGGTGTCCATAGACGGAACGTGGAGGTTCGAGAACATGATGCCGGAAATAGCGGTGGGATCCTTCGCGAGGTCCATACGCGGAGATACGGAGTCGTCGGTCGCCAGCTTGCAGACCTTGGTCATGCGGCGGACGATGACTTCGTCGATGGCGTCGAACTCAGCCTCGGTAGCGATCTTGCCCTTGACGAGCTTGTTTCTGAACGCTTTGATCGGGCAGGCTTCCTTCCATGCGTCGATCTCTTCCTGGGTACGGTAGGTGGAGGAGTCGGAAGGAGAGTGTCCGGTGGTACGGTAGGTAACGACGTCGAGAAGCGCGGGACCGAAGCCCTTGGTGAGCAGGTCTTTCTTTCTCTTGACCGCGTCGATGACCGCGAGCGGATCGTAGCCGTTCACGCGTTCCACGTGCATTTCGTTGGGACCGAAGCCTGCGCCGAGACGTGCGGGCATATCAAAGCCCATGGTCTCGCCTCTGGTCTGACCGCCCATGCCGTAGAAGTTGTCGAATATGTTGAACAGGATCGGGAGTCCGCCGTCGCCGGGAACGCCGTCCTTGCCCCAGAGCTTCTTGATCTGGTCCATGGTGGACATATTGAACGCTTCGAGAACGGGGCCGCGTCCGCAGGCGCCGTCGCCGAAGTTGGCGACTACGATGCCTTTTTTCTTGTTGGATCTCTTGTAGATAGCCGCGCCGAGAGCGACCGGAGCCGCGCCGCCGACGATGGCGTTGTTGGGCATGATACCGAACGGGATGAAGAACGCGTGCATCGATCCGCCGAGACCTTTGTTGAAGCCGGTGGTGCGGGCGAAGATCTCAGCCAGCGCGCCGTAGAGCAGAAAGTCGATGGCGAGGTCCTTGACGTTGCCTTTGATTTCTTCTTTTCCTTCGATGGCTCTGAGGGTGGCGCCGCCGAGGAATTCTTTCATTATATCGTACAGCTCTTCGTCGGTCAGCTTGTTGATGGACGAAAGACCTTTAGCGAGGATCTCGCCGTGGCTTCTGTGCGAGCCGAACGTGAAGTCGTTGATGTCAAGGCAGTAGGCTTCGCCGACGGCGGACGCTTCCTGACCGAGAGAAAGGTGCGCCGGACCGGGGTTGTTGTATTCAACGCCGTTGTAAACGCTCTTCGTCTTGATCTCGTTGAGCATGGTCTCAAACTCGCGGATGGTACGCATATCGCGGTAGATGCGGAGCATATCGTCCTTGGTGTAGAGCTTCTTTTCTTCCGCCAGCGTCTTCTTGTACTGGTTTACCGGAATGTCTTCAAAATGGATGAATTCGGGTTTGAAGACTTTTTTGGGGTCAATAAATTGACTTTTAGGCATAATAAAGTTCTCCTTATATTATAATTTGATTTTTGTTTTTCAGATCATGTGGAGCGCTTCGCGGATGACCTCGCTCACCGTCGGATGCGGGAATACGAGCTTGTGTACGTCCTCGACTCTCATTTCTTTCTCGACCATCATAGCCGCGCCGTAGATGATCTCAGACGCGTATGTGCCGAACATATGCACGCCGAGGATGGTGCGGTGCTTCTTGTCGATTATCAGCTTGACGATGCCGTCGCCGCCTTCGTTTTCGGCGATGTAGCGTCCGGAATAGTTCATCGTGAAGGATTCGACCTTCGCGTCAAGTCCTTTGGCCTTGACCGATTCCTGAGTCTCGCCGACCGACGCGACCTCGGGGTTGGTGTAAATTACGGACGGGATCGAGTTGTAGTTGACTCTGTCCTTCTTGCCGAGGATGTTGTTGATCGCAACTTCGCCCTCTCTGTACGCGGTGTGCGCGAGCATTATCTTGCCGTTGACGTCGCCTGCGGCGTAAACGCCGGGAACATTGGTCGCGCAGGTGTCGGAGGTGACGATGGCTCCGCGCTCGGTGATGACGCCGATGTTCTCAAGTCCGATGCCCGCGGAGTTTGCGCGGCGTCCGATGGAAACGAGAACGACGTCAGCCTTTGCGGACTGTTCCTTGCCGTCAAGCTCATAGTTCACGCAGTCCTTGCCGACCGACGTGACTTTCGCTTTGAGCAGGAATTCGATGCCTTTTTTCTTATAAGTTTTGAGAAGGAGAGCAGAGATCTCGCCGTCGGTGGGTCCGGCGATGTGGTCTAGCATTTCGATCACCCTGACGTGCGAGCCGATGGAGTTGAAATAGCTTGCCATTTCAAGTCCGATGACTCCGCCGCCGATGATGACGAGCTCCTTCGGCACTTCTTTCATATCGAGGATCTCGCGGTTGGTCTTCGCAAATCCCGCGGCGACCGCTTCGCGCAGACCGGGGATCGGAGGAACGGCGGCCTCGGAACCGGTGCATATAAGCAGGTTCTTAGCCTGATATTCTTTTCCGTCAGCCTCTACCGTGAAGCCATCGGCGGTCTTCTCTTTGATCACCGCCGCCGCCTTTACGACCTCGACGCCGTGCTTTTTCATTTTCGCTTCGACGCCCGAAACGAGCATCTTGACGACCTTGCCTTTGCGGTCGATGACCTTCGCGTGGTCGATCTTCGCGCCTTCAAAGGTCACACCGTAAGCGTCGGAGTGCTTCGCGTAGTCGTATATTTTTGCCGAATAGAGCAGAGTTTTGGTCGGGATGCAGCCTTCGTTGAGGCATACGCCGCCCATCGCTCTCTTTTCGATAACAAGCGTTTTGAGTCCGCTTTCGGAAGCTCTCTCCGCGGCGTTATAACCCGCGGGACCTCCGCCGATGATTATAAGATCGTACATTTATTACGCTTCCTTTCTCTTATTTCGCCATGAGAAGGTCGAAATTTTCGAGGTTTGCGCAGAGTTCTTTGAGGAACTTGGCTGCGGGCGCTCCGTCAAGCGCTCTGTGGTCGAACGTGAGGGACAGACCCATAGCGGAATAGAACACGTCCTGACCGTTGACCTGTTTTACGCGGCGGGTGATGGTGTCAACGCCGAGGATGCAGGTCTGAGGCGGATTGATGACGGGAGTGAAGCTCTCGATGCCGAGCGAGCCGAGGTTGGTGACCGTGAAGGACGCGCCGGTGAGCAGGTCGGGATTGATCGAGCCCTTCTGAGCGTCCTTGATGATACCCTTAGCGGCGTTGGAAAGCTCGTTGAGACTCATCGTGTCGGCGTTGAACAGAGTGGGAACGAGGAGTCCTCTCTCGGTGTCTACGGCGATACCGAGGTTAACGACGTTGAAGTATCTGATCTTGTCGCCGAGGAAGTGCGCGTTGCAGTCTCTGTGATTTTTAAGGGTCTTCGCGACCGCGAAGAGGACCATGTCGTTGAACGTGATGTTGCCGAGTCCGAGCGCTTCCGCGTTCGCTTTGAGCTTTGCTCTGTAAGCCATGATCGCGGTGGCGTCGAAGGAGCTGTTGAGCGTGAGCTGAGCCATATTCGAGAGGCTCTCGTGCATCGACTTCGCGATGACCTTGCGTACGTTCGAGATCTTGACGTCCTCGTACTGAGCGGCGGGCGCGGATGCGGGAGCTGCCGCCTGAGCCGGAGCGGTCTCCGCTTCTGCCGCGGGAGCCTTGCCGGTCTTGATAAATTCGTCGAACTGTTCGGGAGTGAGGCGCTTGCCCGCGTCGAGCAGAGCGTTGACGTCGCGTTCGATTATTCTGCCGTTGGGTCCTGTCGGAGTAGCGGACGAGAGATCCGCGAAGGTCTTCTCTGCGAGGTGTTTCGCTCTCGGGGAGATCTTCATTTCGCCGGAGACGGTGCCGGTCGCTTCCGCCGCGGGAGCGGCTTCTTTCACTTCTTCTTTCTTTTCCTCCGCGGGAGCGGCTTCGGCTGCAGCGGGAGCCGCCGCGGGCGCTTCCTCCGCCTTCTTCTGAGGCATCAGAGCGGAAATATCCTCTCCGGGAGCGCCTATGATGCAGACGGGATCGAGGCAGGGGACGTCGTCTCCGTCCTCCGCGAATACTTCGAGAAGCGTGCCGGACACTGCCGCCATCTCTTCAAAGCTCGACTTGTCGGTCTCGTAGGAGAACAGTACGTCGCCCTCGGATACCGCGTCTCCTTTTTTCTTCTTCCATTCGGTAATGACGCAGCTCTCGACGCTCTGGCCCTGCCGCGGCATTATTACTAACGTTGCCATAAAATACCTCCGTATTTGTATATGATTTTTTTGCTTATGCGTGTATTATCTTGACTCCGGCTTCCTTTGCCTGCTTTTCAAGCTCGGACGGAAGGATTGCCGAAGTGATGAGAATGTCGATGTCTTTGATCCCGCAGAACGAGTACGGAAGACTGCGGTCAAGTTTGTTTTCGTCGATAAGCGCGACTACGAGCCGCGATTTTTCAACGATGAGCTTTTTCGTTTCGCATTCCGAAAAGTTACCGCAGGACAGACCGGCGGAAGCCGAGACGCCCGAGGGAACGATGAACGCGGTATCGATGTTGATCGCGTTCAGGAACTTGAGCGCGAGAGTACCGGTGACCGAAATATTGTCTCGCGTCACCATTCCTCCGATGATGTTGACGATGACGTTGCTCTTGTTGAGCAGTTCAAGCGCGATATTGGGTCCCGTTGTCGTTATCGTGAGACGTTCGTCCGGGAGGAAAGACGCCATCGTGAGCATCGTGGTACCGGAATCCATAAATATCGAACGCCCGGGTTCGAGGTACTCGATCGCCTTTTTGACGAGCAGTTCCTTCGAACGGCGGTTCTTGAGCATACGGTTGGGGAATTTGTCTTCCATCGTCGTCGTGATGAATTTCATCGAGCGGGCGCCGCCGCGGACTTTGATGGCGTCGCCGTTCTTTTCAAAGAAATCTATATCTCGCCGGATGGTCATTCCTGATACGTCGGGGAAAAGCGCGAACAGTTCCTTGAGCGAAACAAAGGGCTTGTTCTCAAGCATTTCCTTGATCACTTTTCTTCTTTCGCTGTGCATTTCGTTTCTCCTGTAATGTATTATTACCGTGTTACTTTTAACACGATCAGGTCTATTATATATATTCTATTATGAATTGTCAACGGTAAAAGTTAAAGTTTAATAAAAAACTCAAAAAAATTAACGCAAAGCGTGATAAAATTAACATAATACGTGTTATTTTTACCAACTTTGCGTTATTTTCATGTGAAATTTGCGTCAACTTACCGCATCATACGTGAAATCAGCCTTCGTAATACGGAAGCTGTTCCGCAAATCCTTTTTTGCCGTTGTTGAAATAGTAGACGACGTGCTTGAAGGTCTCCTTCGCCTTTTCGGAAGCGGCGACGTCGGAGTTGAAGCCCTGGTGAGGCTGGACGTAGATATTCCCTTTGCGGGAGATCGCGCGGTCAAGCAGTTCCTTTCCGGCTTTCAGATCGGGAGTATCAAAGTCGTTGTGTCCGCGCAGAGCGCCGGTGAAACGGTCTTCCGACGAAAAAACGTCGGTGCCGAAGCCGATGATCAGGCCCTTGTCGATCAGTTCGAGGATGACGCTTTCGGGAGCGATCTCGCCTCTGGTAACGTTGATGAACACAAAAGGTTTTTTGGCTTTTGAAAGCAGTTCTTTCGTGAAATAACCTTCGTTATAAAACCGGCTCGCGGGGTTTTTGGTAAGATTCATCGCGTTGATGATGAAGTCTGAGTTTTCCGCCGCCTCTTCTTTGGAAGTAAAGACCACCGAGTCGCCGTACAGCTCCTTCAGTTCGTTCTCGCGGATGTCGACCGCGCGCGCTTCGAGCCCGTTTGCAACGAGCAGATCATAGATCCTTTGACCGATCTTGCCTACTCCGAAAACCGTCGCGCGGCGCCCGGGACGAAGCTCGGTGAACGAGGTCGCCTTGTTGCGTTCAAAGGTCAGGGTGTTCATCTCGTACTGGTTGAGATAACCCGCCGTGGCGTAGAGAAATTTTATCGCGGTCTGGGCGACGGCGTTGACGCAGTATTCGCGCAAGGACGCGACGTTAGCGACATCGGAAAGATGCTCGAAATGATCATACCCCGCGCTGCGGGTGACGACGCTCTTTTTGTTTCCGCTGTTTATATAATCATCCGGCAGAACCGAGTGGGTCTTCGTCGTGATCATATCGGGCATCACCGTTTCGGGATGCGCCTCAAGCCATTCCTGCACGGTAAGAGGTGTGATGACGTACTCGAGTTTTTCGGGAAGAAGACCGGCTTTCTGAGCAGCCTCCTGCTGTTCGAGCAGGTGATCCGACTCCTCTCCGAGCGCTTCAAAGTGCATAATGTCGTAATACTTTTTTTCCATTTCTTACTCCTTCGGACAGGCGGAAAGTCCCTCCGCCGCCCCGGCGCGTTAATTATTATATTTCCGTAATACTATAACACATTCTTTATCAAAATGCAATTGACACAGGCAAAAAAATGTGATATTCTTATCGGGATAAATAAAAAGGGATAAAAGAAACGAAGGTATCGGTTTGACAGCGGAAAAAGTTGAATTCATATTCGGCATCCTCGCCGGGGTAATAGTGGTTTTTGCGTATCTGTGCAAGAAAAAATGGCAGATGCTTTTTCTCTTTGCCTTTTCAAACCTTTCCGTCGCCGTAAGCCTGCTCGCCCTCGGAAAATACGACTCGACGACCCTGTATTTTCTCGGCTTCGCGCAGACGTTCATAAACGGCATACTGGCGCTCAAAGGCAAGGAGCCTCCGGTCTGGTCGAGCGTGATATTCTTTATCTCTTTCACTTCTGTCAGCGCCGTGAAGCTGATCTCGGACTGGCAGTCGCCGGTCGATATACTCCCCCTGCTCGCCACGATGACCTTCGTAATATCCTTCGCGCAGAAGGATCAGCAAAAAATACGGCTTATCAGTCTGTTCAACCTCATTTTCTGGGCGACGTACTTTTTTCTCGTCCATTCGACGGCGATCTGGACCGAGCTTATCGCGATAGCGGCGGATATTTATTCCATGATCCGCGCAAGAAAAGCGGTATCATCCGAAGACACCTCGCGATCAAACGAGCCGTAAAGTGAATAATAAAAAACACAGATATAAGGAGAAATTGTTTTGGACATTCGTTTAACAGTCATCTTGGCATTTGCGGTGTTCTTCGCCGCGGCGACTTCGGCGGTATTTATAAGTAAAAAATACCGTTCCGTTTTTATCATCACGGCACTTGCGCTCATTCCCGCCGCGTTCGTAGCCCAATTTGCGGCAACAAAAGCGCTCGAAGAACCGCAGACCGAAAAAGAGACCCAAACGCAAGCTCTCGGAAGGGACGAGCTGCTCGAGTACGTCAACGCGCTGATCTCAGGCGGAATGACGAATTCGGCTTCGGACGTACTCAAAGAATATTCGTCAACTTATCCGATAGACGAAGACTATCTCACCGCGGAATCGCGCATAAAAGCGCTTGAAGGAAATTACGGAGCGGCTGTCAGGCTTATGCCGGAAAGAGCGGTGGGACTTGAAATATTCGGGATCGGAAGCAAGACTGAGACGGATGCGATAGAAAACGCGGAAAAAGGCGTCATCACCCACGAGGAGATGTCCCGTGTAATTATGGACGCCGCCGGAAAACTCGGTGTTTCCCAAAAAATCAAAGAAATAGCGCAGATCTACGCCGAGTCCGATAACCTCTACGCATTCGATCCGAACGCAAAAGAGGAAGCTTCTTCTCTCGCTGACCTTATGCGCGACAAACTTGAAAACGGGAAGGTCAGACTTCCGAAAGCGTTGGAACGCGGATACCTCAAACTGCTCGTAGCGGCGGGGAAATACGAAGAAATAGCCGAACGCACGATCAACACGAGCGATCCCATGACTCTCATAGTTCTCGGCGAACTGACGAGACTCGACAAAATAAAAAGCTCCGACGTGAACGGTATCAAGGAACTTAATGAAAAAAACGAGCAGAGCAAAACTGTTTCCGAATGGCTCAGGAAAGCAGCCGAGGAACTCGACTCCGGAGAACGCGAGCTTGTCATCGAAGCGGCGGAAGAGCTTGACGATTCGATCGTAAACGGAAAGAAAGCGTATAAGATCTGGGTACGCACGTCGCTCGTCGAGTCAGCCGAAGACGAAGGCAACACCGAAGCCGCGAAGACGTATCTTGAACTTGCGAAAATGGATCTTACGGACGGAAATGAAGACTCCGCGTCCGAAAACATAAAAAAAGCCCTGCAAAAAGCTTCCGACAGCGAGGACAGACGTTTCGCCGGTCCCGCTGTCGAGATAAACGAGGTCATCAAAGACAAGAGCGATACCGAGGGTCTCAAAAAGATCGACGACTACGTAGATAAGCTGATCGACAATATGGGCTCGAAGGAAATGAACTCCGGATACGGGCGCGACGGCGGAACGAGCGACCTCAAAGAAGCCGTGATAAATGAAATAACCGAAGAAAATCCCCCCGAAGATTTCAAACAGTACGTTTCTTCCGAGGTAAGTCAAAGCACCGCGTCGATCTCCGTCTCATCGGTTGATCCGTCCGAGTTTGAGAAAATCACCGCGGTCATAGCGGTCGACGAGTCGATAGCCACGACACCGGAAGAATTCAAGAACAAGGTGGAACTCATAGACTGCGGAAACGTTATCAAAAACTTCACCGTCGAAAAGCTCGGAGACGCCAAAGTCAACATCGTACTCGTTTGCGATAACTCGGGAAGTATGGCGGGCGACAAAATAACCAACCTCAAGAGCGCGGTGTCGACGTTCGCCGATACTCTGACAGACGACGTTTCGCTCGGTATCGTTTCGTTCGATTCCGGCGTGTTAGGATCAGCGAGCGCGCCCATCGGATCGTCTGCGTCTGCTTTGAAAAGCGCTATAAACGCTATGGGAGCGTACGGAGGCACCAATATCTATTCCGGCGTTTCGTCCGCCATCGGTCAGCTTAAAGCATCCGAAGATCTCAACGTCATAATCGTAATGTCAGACGGGCAGGACGCGCGCCCGAGCGCCGATATTATGAACTCGATCAAAAGCGAGTGCAACGCCAGAAATACTGTCATCTACACCATGGGACTCGGTTACGACGTAGACTCATCCGTACTCAGCGCCTACTCCTCGTCGGGAGGCGGCAGCTATACTTTCGTTTCCGACTCAGGCTCACTTCTTTCTTTCTATAACTATTTGTACCAGACGAGCCGCAACCGTTTCAGAGTAAAATACGAAGCTCTTGACACCATCAAAACAAGCAGATCTCTCAGAGCGTCGTACAAAGACGACCCCAAGGTCTACGGAACGCGCGAATACTACGTTCCCGGTTATTCAGAGATAAGCGAAAACGATCTCGGAGAGGAATACGACGTCGTGATAGACGGTGTTTCTCTGAACGGTCTTGATACAAGACTGCTGTTCCGTTCGTCCGTACCTCAAACCATAAGATTGCTCGGAGACAAGCTTGATAAGTCGCTTGACGTCAGCGTTACGATAACGTCGGGCGTGTCTTACGAACTCGCGTGCGCCTACGAAAGCGAGACGTCCCGTATCCTCACCGTTCCCGCAAACGCCGCTTGCGGCGAATATGACGTTATAGTCAATATAGGCGATAAACGCGCAGTGTTCGACTCGGGACTCGTGATAGCGAGCAAGGATCTTGAAACGATACGCTTCGGACAATACGTATTCGAGTCGTCTCAGATCAGCGATCTCGGAGACGAAGTCGTAATGAACGGATACACCCGCATGAACGGCTGGCTCGAGTTCTCCGGACCCGTCAAACTGAGCGGAGACAGAAACACCTCCAACTCACTGCGTATGAACTCCGGTCAAGCGACGGTAAGCTTCGACCGCAACGATCCGGACGTCAAAGGAGTCGCCTCCACAATGGCTGAACACGGACGTATGATCGGGATCAACGGGATCTACGATCTCAACATATACCGCAACGAAGGGATCCCCTCCTCAGCCGATACGTTCAGAGCAGATCCTTCCGTTCTCTACGCGGGGCTCGTTGTACAAAATCTGTTCGAACTAAACACACCGGGTCTTTCACTTTACCCCGACCGTATGGAAATAGGGTTCAACGACTTCACAACGGCGTTTCCGTTCCAGGACAAACTGCTTAAATCCGGCGGACTCGACAAGATATTCGCATTCAAATCAACTCATCAGGAAACTATAATAGTATCTCAAAAAGCGGTCGACTGCAAATTCGAGCTGGGAGTCGAGTCAAGCGACAAAGACGCGTACAGAGAGGCTAAATTCGGCAATATGCGTCTGCTCGTCAACCTCGAAGAATTCAAGCTCAGTATCGACACGAAGGAGGACAACTACTCCGTAAAGACGGCGGTCAATATTGCCATGCTGGGCAAAGGGATCGGATTGGAGCTTGCCTGGAAAGCAGGCGGACTCGACAAAGCGAAGATCTACGCCGATTTTGACGTAGACACAGTGATCTGCGGAGTCCCTACGACTTTCTCCGACTTTTCTCTCGGAGCGTCCGGGATCGCCGGAGACGGGCTAAAGTCGCTGACGCTCGAAGGAGGATGCAAGATCTCGTTCGTAAAAGTATCGGACAAATGGCCCGGACTTGAAAAATACCTCGGCGACGTTTCCGTGCTTTCTCTTGACGACGTCGAACTCAAATTCAGATTCTATACTCCTTACATAAGTCTTTCGGCAAAGCTCAAGTTCATCGAAAAGGTCGAGATAGGCCACGCTTCGATAATGCTCGGGTCCGACCTGCCGTATACAAACGATCTTATCGGTATAACCGGCGGCGGAGTCAACGGGATCGTCGGTGAAGTGGGGACCGGAATAAAATACCAGTCTCCGGGAGAAAACGTAGACATAGACATCGGTGCAAGCGGCGAGCTGGCGTTGACAAACGTCGTTTGCGGATTCACGGTCAAAGGCAATATCAAGGTCATTGTCAAGTGGTGGCTGCTTGAAGCCATTCACGTGGACGCCTCGGGACGGGCGTTCTTCGGCTTCTTCGTCAAAAACAACGGTCACGGAACGTTTGCTTTGTACTATCAGTTGAACGGCAACAAGATAGAAAAGCCGCTCGATTGGGATACCGGGAGGGTAATAGCGTGAAAAACAGACTATTGAAAATGATCGCGTCGCTTTCGGCCGTTATACTGATCGCCGTATTTGCGGCGACCGGCGTATCTGCCGAAAAGAGCAAGACCTTCACACTCGAAAAAGACGCGGACATCGAGATCTCCGTCGTATATAAGGACACGGCTCCGAGCGTAAAAGTTACGGGACCGGACAAAACGTATTCCGAGGACGGAGACTTCGACATCGTTTCGCACGGAGACGGGGCGGAGAACTTCGTTATCAAAAACGCAAAAAGCGGTAATTGGTCGGTCGAACTGTCTTCCGAAGGCGAGATAACGGTCCTTTACTATACGGGAAACGTCAACGTCGACTATTTTACGGTCGAACCCGAGTCGGATACGCGCGCAAACGTAAAAATGAAAGTCGACTACGAAAAGGAGGCCTCGTATGACGTTTCGGTCTTCGCAGTGTCAGACGGAAACAACACCGGTTTGCCCGAGACCCGCGTTTTGCGCGAGACATACGGATACACCAACCGTGATGAGTCGTTTTCGGTAGGTTTGTCGGACCTTCCGGACGGAAAATGGACGTTTTACGCGGAGATAGAACTGAAGCTTCTTGACGGAGTTTCCACGTCTCTGACCGCGTACTCAGATACCGAATACACCGCGACAGGACGCACCGAAAAAGGCGACGAAAGCAAGATCGTCTATTCGGTCGATCTTACAAACGAAACTCTGAACGTCGATTGGTCGGGCATCGACGACAGATCGAACAATATCCTCGTTACGGTCGTCGACGGTAACGGAGAGATGCTTTGC
This sequence comes from uncultured Ruminococcus sp., assembly GCA_902785485.1. GTDB lineage: Bacteria > Bacillota > Clostridia > Oscillospirales > CAG-272 > RUG13077. The sequence goes on from CACZZA010000009.1 coordinate 12,987, forward strand.
TACGACAAATACGGTCACGGCGTCACTTCAGCGCAGATCGTCACCGACCCGTCGTCAAGCGACACGCTCGAAGTCAGAGTGATCCCGCTCGACTACCGTGAAAACTACACCAAATTTTACAGGAAAACCGTTCCGCTCACACCTTCCGAAAGCGTTTCGGTAGATACTCCCGAATCGACTTCTTCGGGGATGGCGCAGATCAGCTACAAATTCGGGAACGAATACACGCCGGTCAGGATCGAAATAAACGGAAAAAGCTCGACCTATCAGTTTAAGGGCGAAAACGTGATGTCGGTCCGTCTTAACGAAAACGACAACAACGACATCAGGATCACATACAGATCCGCGGACGGCGTCGAATACTCCGTTTCAAAGACCGTATCCGTACACTCGTTCCCGCCTGCTCTGAACCTTTTCGGGATCGAGGACGGAAGCGTAACGTATTCCGAAAGTATTACGGTAAACGGATTGACAGACGGAGCTTATGTTGAACTCAACGGTCAAAAGATCGACGTTTCCGACGACGGGACCTTCAAAACCGAAGTAAAGCTCGAAATAGGAGAAAACGTTCTTGAATTCGTATCCGACAACGGATACGGAGCAAAAACCGTCCGCACCCTGAAAATCATACGCAGAAGCGAAAACGGAGAGACGGCCGCCACAAAGGAAACAAAATCCGGGATAGAACGTTTCATTCCTCTGATCGCGGGGGCGGGATCGGCTCTGTTGGCAACAGCAGCCCTTGCGGTAACGCTGATCTTCGCAAAAAAGAAAAAAGCGGGAGTCGGAACGACGATCCTGCTCGTACTTACCGTACTTTCACTCTTTTCCGCGCTGATCCTCGGCGCGGGAAGCGGATATTCTTTCTACCGTTCCGCAAAAGAAAAAGCCTCCATTTCCGGAAACGAACTTGTCGGAGCGGTCGGCAAGGGTGATTTCAAAGGCATTTACGGCACCATTTCGCTGAAAAACGAGTGGAGCGACAGAGGTCTGCTCCTCGCTCTCATCGGCGGCGGATGTCTGCTTCTCGGAGCGCTCCTCATCGTCATCACGATCATTATACGCCGTCATCGCAAAAACAAAAAGAGCGGAGGTATTTCCGCTCCGGCATATAACGGTCCCGCAGATCAATTCCCGGGACAGCAGCAGAACCCGCAATATCCCACGCAGCAGAACCCGCAATATCCCACGCAACAGAGCCCGCAATATCCCATGCAGCAAGGTCAGCAATATCCCGCACAGCAAAGTCAGCAATATTCCAACCCGCAGCCGCATCAGGGACGGGATCCTGCAGACCCGAGACAAAACAGCTGAATGAATAATCAAACACCACGCCGCTTTTCTTAAAAACGCGTGGTGTTTTTTTATCTTCTTCTCGGTCTCAGTTTTTTATATACCGAGATGATCGCCCAGAGCGCAAGTATCGCGACTGCGACTATTATCACGAGCCGGAAGTTTTCCGAGTGAGTCCAGGTCTTTATCCGCGCGAGCAGGTACAGAAAGCCGTTTCGGTCGACTGACGCCTTTGCCACGAGCGGGGTCGATCCGATCTCCTTGCCCTGATATTTCACGACCATATATCCGAGCTGTTGTCCCGCCTCTATCGGGGCGTCGAACTCCTCCGATTCGAGCGTTATCTCGCGCGTGATCGCCTTTTCGATATTCGTATCTGCCGGGAGATAGTACTCTATCGACCTTTCGGGAGATATGATGACGTAATCTGTGTTTGAAGAAAGATTGACCCTGACTTCGCGGATCATCTCGCTCTTGTCGACGATCCTCCTGTAACCGAAGCTATCGTCCGCCCATTTTATCAGCGCGTTCGCCGTCCTGTAAGCGTAGAGGTTATCGTCGTCGTATTCTCCGCCGAGCAGGACGTAAACGTTATTGACCCCGTTCTGCGACGTCGTGGTAACGAGGACCGTTCCCTGTTCCTCCGTCGAACCGGCGTTCATCCCGTTCGCCTTGGCGTTGCGGTACTGCTTTTCCACGTTTCCCGAAATAAGATAATTACTGTTAAAAACGTACCTCTCCTTGTTCATATTGGTCTCCGGGATGTTGTAAGAAACCGCGGAACAAACGGTCATAAAAGTATCGTTCTTTTTGCACACGAGCGCGAGCTTGAGTACGTCCTGCGCTGTCGTGTACATACCGGGATCCGCGAAACCGTATGCGTTAGTATAGTGAGTATTTTCCATCCCGAAGCCTGCCGCTCGGTCGTTCATCAACTCGATAAAGTCGTCGTGATTTTCCGAAACGAGCGCCGCGAGCACGTTTGCAGCGTCGTTTGCTCCACCGCACACCGTGGCGTATATAAGGTCGCGCACGGTGACGACCTCTCCGTTTTTGAGTCCGATCTTGCGCCCCTTGAAGCCGCCGAGCAATTCGTCGGTAATAACGACTGTCCTGTCGTAATCGCCTTTGAAATGTTCGACCGCGATAAGACCCGTCATCATCTTTACGGTAGACGCGGGATAAACGCGGGCGTCCGACGCCTTTTCGTACAATACGACGTCCGTGTCCGCGTTATATACGTAAACGCTCCTCACCTTGCCCGTATCGGGAAGCTCCGACGCGGATACGCGCACCGGCGCAAACGTGAGAAAAAGCGAGAACAGCTGTATCAACAGCAAAAAAACTGCGCACTTTTTCACTTTTCCGATCATTCCTTCGTTTTTTCTTTTTCACTTTCCGACTCAAAGAAGGCGAGCGCCTTTTTCTCGTCGAGTTCTATCGCTTCTTTGAGTTCGTCAAGGTCTGCGAACTTTTTTTCGTCCCGGAGTTTTTTGAAAAACGAGATCCTGACGTCGTTTCCGTAAAGCCATCCGTCGTAGCCTATGATATGAGTTTCACAGTTGACGTCCGAAGGATCCGGGTTGACGGTCGGACGGCTGCCCACGTTGGTCACTCCGCGGTATTCTTTCCCGTCAAAACAAACGGACGTCGCGTAAATACCGTTTCCCGGTCTGACGTAAAGTCCGTCAAACGTCTGGTTCACGGTAGGCAACCCGAGAGTCCTGCCGAGTTTTTTCCCTTCTTTTACGGGAAGCGTAACGGAATAAGGGCGTCCGAGCAACACCCTCGCCTCGTCGACTCTGCCCTCTTCGATAAGAGAGCGCGCGCTGCTTGACGAAACGACCTCTCCGTTTCTTTTTACCGGAGGTACGATGACCGCTCCGCCGCCGTATCCTTCCATCAGTTTTTTCAGCAGCTCGGGACCTCCCGCGCCGCCCCTGCCGAACGTGAAGTTGAAGCCGCACACGGCAAGCGCGCATCCTAGAGAGCCGACGAGCACGTCCCTGACGAATTCGTCCGGAGACATATCCCTGACTCTTGTGAAATCCTCGTACACGGCGTGATCCGCTCCGCACGAAGCGAAAACGTATTCCTTATCCGACCTGTTCAACAGCCTGCCCGCCGAGCCGGACCCGAAACGGGAGAGCGAGTCCGGATCGAACGTCCACACTGCCGGGGTGAGTCCCTTTTCTTTTGCAGCGTCCGCGGCGAGTTTTATGAGTTTAGCGTGTCCGACGTGTACTCCGTCAAAATTTCCGAGCGCGAGGACACACTTTCCCGGAAGAGACTCCACCGTCTTTCCGGTTTTCAAATCCACGATCTTCATCTTTTTTCCCGGTCAAAAAAACAAGCCGTAAACGACGGGAGAGACGCATACAACTTGTCCTTTCGGTTATTATTATTGCAAGACTTTCGGGTCTGTTCCGCCTCGTGAGGCTCAAGACCCCTTATCAAAAAGACGTTCCGAAGTGTCTCATTCCACTCCGAGATATTCTTTTACGAGCATATTAAGCAGCTCGTCCCTGTCGACCTTGCGAATAAGGCTCCTCGCGTTCTTATGGTTTGTGATATACGTCGGGTCTTCGGACAGAAGGTATCCGACGATCTGGTTGATCGGATCGTACCCTTTCTCGCTGAGAGCGGCGTACACCGTCAAAAGCACGGACTTAGTCTCGTTCTTCTTGTCGTTGATTGAAAAAGTCAAGGTCTTTTCTTTTTCGTCTTTCATTTCATTCCGCCCCTTTTATCATCTTACTGATTTATTTTACACTATATTTTCAACAATATCAATAGTTATTTTGTAAAAATATCGTTTCCGTTACAAAAAATTAACGTTACACCGGCGTAATAAGACATATTTCGACGCAATTACGCGTTATAATTGCATTGTAAACCGTTTTCTCCCGCTTTCGCGCGGGAGAAAACGCGGAGCTAATCGAAAAACGTTTCTATGACTCTTCCGCAGGCGGCGGGACTGTATCTCCAGTATCCTATGTGATCGCCCGGCCGGAACACGCGTCCCGCAAGCGTAGGAGACGGCACTCTTTCGCCCGGGTAAGAATCTATCAGCGCGAGCTTGACCTTCATCCGCTCGGGAATGAGGCTTTTAACGTAGACGGCGCAGACCTGACCGACGGAAACGTCGGGACGGTACTCGGCAAGACCGGCGAGGTTCGGGGTCAGCTCTACGAAAACTCCGTAATCCTCGACGCTCCGCACCGTCCCCGCGACCGTGTCGCCCGGAGAAAACAGCGCGGCGTTCTCCTCCCAGCTCCCGAGCAGTTCTTTGCGCGATACGTATATCCTTCCGCTCTCTCCGTCGACGCTCTTGACCACGACGTCAACGTATTCACCGGTCCTGAACCTGTCGCGGGGATGGGAGATACGCGATACCGAGATGCAATCGATCCCGAGCAGTGAAACGATCCCGCATCCTATATCCACGAAAGCCCCGAAATGTTCGAGATGGGTCACCTTGCTTTCGATAACATCTCCGGGACGCAGAAACGACAGGCGGCATTCATAACATTCCTTTTGCGCCTCGCGCCTGGAAACGGTGATGACCGGCTCTCCCGATGGCGGTACGACGACCGACATGACCTTGAAGCACACCGCCTTTCCGACGCGCGATATGAGCGCGATGTCGCGGATCCCCGCGCCGCTGACGTCCCACGCCACCTCACCTCGCGGCATCGTCGCGCGCAGTCCGTTCCCGAGGCTTACGTTCAGACAGCTCTTGTCCGTGCAGGATACCGCCATTCCTTCGAGGATCGTCCCTTCGTTCATCGCACATTCGAGCAAACGCAGGTCCGACGTTCTCCGTTCGTTTTCTTTCGTTCCGATAAGTCTGCCCTCCGGCAGATACGTCGCGTTCTTCATGTTTCTTTTTTTCCTTTCTCGGTTCTCGTTTTTTTACCTTCGCTTAATCCTATTCACCGACCCGCCGCACTATCACTTTCCGAAAGAAAAAAACTCCCGGCTCCCATTGCCGGGTTTACCTGCGAAGTCCGGTCCCCCGCAGAGCCGGGGAAAAACGCCCGTGAGATCGCTTCTCCGTATTTCCCGCCCTCTTGACATATCCGCGTTATAATGCTATAATATTTATATTTAGAATGGAAAATTATTATCCAAAAGAAGAAACACGGCGTGTCAAAGCGTCCGGAAATGCGAAAAAAGGGGAACGAAATGGAAAAAACAAACGCTAACGGCTTTTTCGCGATGTTTTTCAGACAAAAATACATAAACCGCTGGGGACTCATGCGTAACATGGTAGACGAAAACCTTTCGACCCACGCGTCGGAGGTCGCCTGCATCGCCCACGCGCTCGCGGTCATCGGAAATACCGTCTACGGCAAAAACTACGACGAAAACAGAGTCGCGGTGCTGTCCCTCTACCACGACACGCTCGAGGTCTATACCGGCGATATGCCGACTCCCGTAAAATACGCCACCCCCGAGCTTCGCTCTTGCTATTCCGCCCTCGAGAAAAAAGCGGTCGACCATCTTGTCGAACAGCTTCCCGAGGAATTACGCGGCACGTATCAGGCGATTCTCGAGCCGAAGTACGGCGACGAAAAACTGTATAAACTCGTGAAAGCGGCTGATAAGCTCTGCGCTTACATAAAATGTATCGACGAGGAAAGGTGCGGAAACACCGATTTTGCGAACGCGAAGGCGGCGACTCAGAAAGCAGTCGACGCGATAGAACTTGAAGAGCTCGACTATTTCAAAAAGCACTTCCTGCCCTCGTTCTCGCTCACTCTTGACGAACTATGATAAACGGAAAAGAAGACATTCTCTCGCTCGACGAAGCCTCTCTTGCGAACTTTTTGGAAAACGAGCCGTCATACAGAGTAAAGCAGGTGTATTCGTGGCTCCATAAGGGATGCGCTTTCGAGGAGATGACGAACGTCCCGAAGGCTCTGCGCGAAAGACTCGAAAAGGAAGCCGTCATCGCCTCACCGTCGATAGAAAAGAAACTCGTATCGAAGATCGACGGCACCGTCAAATATCTTTACAAGCTTTACGACGGTCAATGCGTGGAGTCCGTCATAATGAAGTACGAACACGGCTACACGATCTGCGTGTCGTCGCAGGCGGGGTGCAAAATGGGCTGCGCGTTCTGCGCCTCGACTAAAGACGGATACGCGCGCGATCTGCTCCCGTCCGAGATCGAGGGACAGATACTCGTGTCACAGCGCGACCTCTGGATCAGGATCTCCAACGTCGTTATGATGGGAATAGGAGAGCCGCTCGACAATTACGACAACGTGATCGGGTTTTTGAAAAACATAAATTCGGAGGACGGACTCAACATAGGCCTGCGGCACGTATCCCTCTCCACCTGCGGACTCGCGGACAGGATACGGGACCTCGCGAACGAAGGACTGCCCGTCACTCTCTCCGTCTCGCTCCACCACTCGAACGACTCGGACCGTTCCGCGCTCATGCCGGTCAACAGACGGTGGAACATCGACGCGCTCCTTTCGGCGTGCAACTACTATTTTGAAAAAACGGGAAGGCGCATAAGCTTTGAATACGCGGTTATCGGAGGGGTCAACGCGACGGAAGAAAAAGCGAAAGCGCTCGCAAAGCTGCTCCACGCAAAGCTCGACCGGGATATGCCCTTCCACGTCAATCTGATCCCGGTAAATCCGGTACGCGAGACCGGCTTCAAATCGACCCGGAAGGAAGTCGACGAGTTTCGCGCCACACTTGAAAAATGCGGAGTCAACGCAACCGTAAGGCGGAGGCTCGGCAGTGATATAAACGCCTCTTGCGGCCAGCTCCGCAGGCAGGCGCTCGGAGAAAGCATCTGAAAAACAGACGCAAACACAAAGTCGGAGGTATTGAATGGACTTCTACGCAAAAAGCGATAAGGGCCTGCGCAGAGAGGAAAACCAGGACGTTTTCATCACCTGCGAGCCTATCGAAGGAATGCTCCTGCTGATCGTATGCGACGGTATGGGCGGAGCGAACGGAGGTAAAGTCGCGAGCGAGCTGTGCGGCGAGTCGTTCGCAAAAACGATCGACGAGCGGATCAACGGTTCGGAAAATGAAAGACAGATACGCTTCGGTTTCGACAAAAGCGCGATCCCCGAGATATTGCGCGAGGGAGTGAACGCCGCCAACACCGCCGTTCACAAAAAAGCCACGCGGAGCAAAAAGCTCGCCGGTATGGGGACGACGCTCGTTTCCGCGCTCATTTACGGCAACACTTTGTACGGTGTCAACGTGGGAGATTCGCGGCTATATTCGGTCAAAGACGGACGTCTGCTGCAGCTCTCGCACGACCATTCGTACGTTCAGACGCTCGTCGACCTCGGGACTCTGACTCCCGAGCAGGCGAGAAAGAACCCGCACAAAAATATCATAACCAAAGCCATAGGCATAGGTAAGGAAGTCGAGCCGGACATCTTTTCAAAAGAGCTGAACGGCGAAGAATACCTGCTCCTTTGCTCCGACGGTCTTTCCGGCTACGTTGAGGAGGACCGCATCCTCGACGTCATCCTGGAAAAGAAAGAGCCGAGCGAGATCTGCTCGTCTCTCATCGACGAAGCGAACGCCAACGGCGGGGGCGACAACATCACTCTCTGCGTCATAAGGCTTTAACGAATATTTTGTGTTTACGAGGAAAGAATAACAATGGATCTGTTTGAAAGATACGTCGGAAAAGTCATCGACGAAAGATATAAGATCACAAGAATAATAGGATCGGGCGGAATGGCGGTAGTGTTCGAGGCGTACGACCTCGTCAACAACCGTCCCGTGGCGCTCAAATTACTGAAAGACGACATCGCCAAGGACCAGCGCGCCGTCAAACGGTTCATCAACGAGTCTAAGGCGATCTCCATGCTCAGCCATCCGAATATCGTCAAGATCTACGCCGTCTCGGTCAAAGAAAACCTTAAATATCTCGTGATGGAACTCGTTCCCGGCATCACGCTCAAAAACTATATAAACAAAAAAGGCGCCCTTCCGTACAGGGAGGCGCTGCTCTATACGCGACAGATACTCAAAGCGCTCGAGCACGCTCACTCCAAGGGCATAGTCCACCGCGATATAAAGCCTCATAACATAATGCTGCTCAAAAACGGGCTTATCAAGGTCACCGATTTCGGTATCGCAAAGCTCCCCGACGCGGAGACCCTCTCGTCTCCGGATACGGCGATCGGTACCGTTTACTACATCAGTCCCGAGCAGGCGGAAGGCAAGGAGATAGACAGACGGAGCGACATTTATTCGCTCGGTATAGTAATGTACGAGATGATGACGGGAGTTCTCCCGTTCCGCTCGAACAACCTCGCCGACATCGCTCTCAAACAAATAAACGCCTCTCCGCGCCCGCCGCGCGAATTCACTCCGTCGATCCCCGTCGGAGCCGAACAGATCATTCTCACGGCTATGGAAAAACGTCCCGAAAGACGTTTTCAGAGCGCAAAACAAATGTTGGATTGCGTATCCAAGCTGCTTGAAGATCCGAATACCGTATTCAACCAGCGGAAGATCTCGGATCACGACAAGACCGAAAGAGGAGCTTACGCAGAAAGCGACGCTATGAAGAAGAAAAAGAAAAAACGTTCCGGCGACTCGGGAAACGGCTCGATGCTCCCCGTCATAATCGGGATCGCGGCGGCGGTACTGGTCATCGCCGTCATAGCGATATTTTTCATCATCAAAAACGTGTTCTCCGACGATCCCGATATAAGGCACGAGATCGTAGTCGAGAACTACGTCTCGCAGATGTTTACGGACGAATTGCGCGACAAACTCGAGAATGAAGGATATTCCGTCGAAATAGAGGAGATATATTCTGACGAATACCCCGTCAATACCATCGTAGACCAAAACCCCAAGGAAGGGCAGAAACGTATAGTCATCGACGGGCAGCAAAGGGTCTCGCTCAAGCTGAAAATAAGTTCAGGGAAACAGTCCTATACCATGCCCGATCTCACGTCTCAGAATATCAGGAACGCCGAACTCAAGCTGAAGAATTTCTCGGTAAACGTGGAGATCGTTTACGAAGCGTCGGAGACCGTTGAAGAAAACTTCGTCATCAGCACGGAACCCGCTCCCGGCGACAGCATAACGGCGGATCAGACGGTCTATCTTCACGTCAGCACCGGCCCCACGGTCAAAATGACGACCGTACCGAACTTCATGGGCAAGACGCTGAATGAAGCCACGGCGATGATAAAAGAATACTCCCTCCTGCTCGGCGAAGTCAAATACGATCCCTCCGACACCGAAAAAGACAAAATAATCAAACAAAGCCTCAAAGTGGGAGAAAAAGTCCCTGCAAGCACAAAGGTCGACCTCGTTATCAGCACGGGACCGAAGGAATCCGAGACCGAACAAGCTACGACTGTTCCGCTTGAAAACTACGCCGGCAAGAACTACGGCGAAGTCATTTCATCTCTCGATAAGCTCGGGATAAAATACAGGTCTGAATACGCGGATAACGCAAACATTCCTCAGGGACACGTCATCCGCACCGAGCCGGCGGCGGGAACTTCCGTCAAGATCGGAGACGAGATAGTACTGATAGTCAGCAACGGCCCCTCCGCGCCTGAAACGGACGCCCCCGTGACCAGACCCCCGGAGCCTCCGGCGACCGAACCTCCGGCTACCGAGCCTCCCGCTACCGAGCCTCCGGCGACCGAACCTCCTGCTACGGCCGCTCCGTAAAACCGCAATAACGAGAAAAGATCTATAACGCCGAAATAATATCAACGCCCGCCGTCAAAGCACGGCGGGCTGTGTTTTTATAAAAAGCGCGCCGTCCGGTCCGCGTGGGGTAAAACACGGAAAAGACGGCGCGAAAAAAGGGGAAAAACTGTCGCCGTTTATTCAACGGTAACGGATTTCGCAAGATTTTTGGGTTTGTCGATGTCACATCCGCGGTAAAGAGCGGTATAGTAACCCAACATCTGCATCGGGATAACGGTAAGGCTCGGAGCAAAGATCTCGTCCGTTTCGGGGATGATGATAAGTTCGGACGCATCTTTACAAATATCGGCGTATTTTTCAAACGTGATAACGACGTCGTACGCGCCGCGCGCTTTCGTTTCGCTCACGTTGGAAAGGGTCTTGGCGGCGACTCCGCTCTGCGTTATCGAGGCGATGACCGGCGTTCCCTCTTCGATCAGCGAAAGAGTCCCGTGCTTCAGTTCTCCGGCGGCGTAGCACTGGCTGTTGATATAGCTGACCTCTTTGAGTTTCAGCGAGCCTTCCGCGGCGGACGCTCCGTCGAGCAGACGTCCGATATAGAACGCGGACTGCTCGTCTTTGATCCGTTTTGCGAGAGATACGATCTTGTTTCTCGTCATATTTATCGTCAAGGCGATCTTTTCCGGAAGCTCGAGCAACGCGTCGCATTTTGCCGCGTATTCTTCCGGTGAAAGTCCTTTGCGCAGATACGCGAATTTCAACGCGAGCGCGTAGAACGCCGCGAGCTGCGCCGAATACGCTTTTGTCGTCGCGACGGCGATCTCCCGCCCCGCGCGCGTCAGTATCGAGCTTTCGCTTTCTATCCAGAGCGACGACCCTTTGACGTTGACTATCGACAGGGTTTTTGCGTCCGTTTCTTTGACAAGGCGCAAGGCGGCAAGTGTGTCCGCCGTTTCGCCGGACTGGCTCACGAATATAACGAGCGTGTTTTTGTCGAGGATCGGAGACGCGTATCGGAACTCCGACGCAAGGACGACCGACGTGCGAACGCGGCTGTATTTTTCAAACAGAAGCTGAGCGACGAGCCCGGTGTGGTACGCCGAGCCGCACGCCACGATATATATCTGATCCATTTTGTCGGAAATGAAAGTGTCGCCGACAACGCTTTCGACGTGGACCTCGCCTCCGTAAACAAGCTCGCGGAGAGTATTTCCGACAGCCTCCGGCTGCTGCATTATCTCGCTGAGCATATAATGCTCGTAGCTGCCTTTTCCGACGTCTTTTTCGGAATCGCCGACTTCCGAGGGGCGCTTTTCAAGCCTGTTTCCGCTCACGTCGTAAAAATCAACGCTTTTTCCGGAAAGGACTCCTATCTCGCCCTTGCCGGGGCGGTAGATCTCCTTCGCCCGGTCGGGAAGCGCAAGCACGTCGGACGCAAGATAAGACCCGTCCTCCGTTTGAGCGATCACAAGCGGACTGTGTAAAGACGACGCGTATATCTCGCCAGGACGGTCTGAAAACATCACGCCTATCGCGTACGAGCCTTCGAGGCGCGACGTCGCCTCGGCTACCGCCCTGACGGGGTCGTTTTCATAATAGAATGAGATCAGATGCGCTATCACCTCGGTATCGGTGTCCGACGCGAAAGTCTCGCCTTCCGGAAGTATTTTTTCTTTTATAAAAGCCGCGTTTTCGATGATCCCGTTGTGTACGACGGCGACGCGCCCGTCGGAGGAAAACAGCGGATGAGCGTTGCGCTCCTCGACTCCTCCGTGGGTCGCCCAACGGGTATGCGCGATGCCGCAGGTGTACTTTTCGTATCCCTTTTCGAGCGCCTTTTCGAGATTTGCGATCTTTCCCACGCGGCGGACCCTTTCAAGTCCGTTTTCGTCTGAAAACGCCGCTCCCGCGGAGTCATATCCGCGATATTCAAGTTTTTTAAGATATTTTATCAGGTCACCCGCGACGCTTGTGTCGCGGGTGATGCCGACTATTCCGCACATTCTGATTTCCTCCGACCTTATTTTTTTGAATAACCGAGTTCTTCGATCTTATTTACGATCCTCGACGCTATGACGTCGCACCCCTTTTGAGTCTGAGCCTCGACCATCACGCGTACTACCGGCTCTGTGCCGCTCTCGCGCAGGATGACACGTCCGTTTTTACCCAGAGCGGCGCGCTCTTTTTCGAGCAGAGATGTGACCTCCGGGTCGTTTGCCGCCGCGCTCTTGTTTTTTACAGTGACGTTCTTTACCGTCTGCGGGAACATTTTTACGGGCGAGGCAAGCTCGCTGAGCGGACGTTTCGAGCCGACCATACACTCGGTCAGCATGATGGCGGTCAGTATCCCGTCTCCGGTCGTCGCGTACTTGCGTATTATGGTATGACCCGTCTGCTCTCCGCCTATACTGCAATCGTTTTCGATCATCGCGTCGTGGACGAAGCGGTCTCCGACCGTCGTCTGTATGCATTTTATCCCCGCTTCATCGAGCGCCTTGAAGTACCCGAGATTGGACATGACCGTCGCAACGACGGTGTCGTTTTTGAGCAGTCCCTGTTTGCGAAGCATCTGCGCGATGACGTAGACCGTATGGTCGCCGTTCAGCTCGTTTCCGTTCTCGTCGACGGCGATACATCTGTCGGCGTCCCCGTCGAACGCGTATCCTGCGTTGCAGTGGTGTTCGCGGACGTATTTTTTGAGTCCGCTGATATGAGTCGAACCCGCTTTGTTGTTGATGTTGAGTCCGTCCGGCTCGTCGTTGATGACGTGTACGCGGGCGCCGAGCGCTCCGAATACCGATTTTGCTATCGCCCAGGACGCGCCGTTCGCGCAGTCGAGCGCGATATCGAGGTCCTTATACGAGTTCGCCGCGACGGAAATGAGAAATCCGACGTAGCGGTTGCGTCCCGCCGACCAGTCGATTATTTTTCCGATACGCTCGCGAAGAGCGAGAGGAAGATCGTCCTCGACTCCGAATTCCGACAGATCGCCGTCGATGTATTTTTCAACGAGCGAAAGAGTATAGTCGTCCATTTTTTCGCCCATACCGTTGACAAGCTTGATCCCGTTGTCGGAATACGGGTTGTGCGACGCGGAGATCATGACTCCGCAGTCCATCGAATCCTGTCTCACAACGTACGATACGGACGGGGTCGTCGTAACGTGGAGCATATACGCGTCCGCCCCCGAGGACGTAAGTCCCGCGGCGAGCGCGTACTCGAACATATAGCTCGAAAGACGTGTGTCCTTGCCGACCGCGACGCGCGTCTTGTGTCCCTCGTTGCGCCCGCAGAGCGCGGATGAATAGTACCATCCGAGAAATCTGCCTATCTTGAAAGCGTGGAGAGCGGTCAGAACTTCGTTCGCCTCTCCGCGAAAACCGTCAGTTCCGAAATATTTCAACCTTTCGTTGCAGGACTCCTTCGGGCGGAACAGCGGTTCTATCCCCGTTTGCGCGAGCGGAAGCTCGTCGCGAAGCAGTTCGTCGGTCGTGATCCCGAACAGATCCGCGAGCTTGAGTAATATCGCAAGATCGGGCGCGTTTTTGCCCGATTCCCATTTTGAAACGGACTGGCGCGAAACGTCGAGCCTTTCCGCCAGATTTTCCTGCGACATTTTTTGCAGACTGCGCAGGACCGCGATCTTTTCGCCTATCGTCATTTCTATCTCACTTTCCGAAGCGGAGATCCGCTCCTTTGGCTTATTGCGTTCTTGATCGGAACGGCGTTTCGGTCTCAACGCTATTTTGCCGCTCCACTGATTATTGTATTCGCGCTTGTACGTTACGTCAAGCAATTTTTGTTTGCAAATCGTGTCAACCTCAGGTTGCGATATAAAATAATATCCCCCAAAAACGACAAAAAAATCCCCCGGGAACGCTTACGTTTCCGGGAGATCTTTTATTTTTCGTTTTGTTCCATCAGCGATATGATGGCGTCAGCTTTGCCGTCCCACGAGTTTTCTTTCGCCTCTTTTTCGAGCAGAGCGGAATATTCGTCTGTCATTTGCCCCGCGTTTTCAAGCAGGGAGACGTATCCGTCATAGTCTTTGGCTATGCGAACGGACGCATATTTTCGACATTCCGGCATATCGGACGTGATTATCTCTTTGCCGAGCGCCATATACTCGAATACTTTTATCGGGTTGGTCGCGAGAGTGATCTCGTTGATGACGAACGGGATCCACGCGACGTCGAAATAGTCTGCGTAGTCGGGGAGCTTTTTGTAATCGACCGGACCGAGGTATTTGACGTTAGGCAGGTCCGTAAGTCCGGATTCGTCGAGCGAGGTATCGTAGCGTATCCCGATAAGGACGAATGCGTAAGAGGGAAAGCGGACCGCGAGTTTTTTAACCGTTTCGTAGTCGAACCAAGCGGCGAGCGCCCCGTAATAGCCGACGACCTTTTTGTACTCCGACGATATTTTTTCCATTTCGCCGACCTTTTCTTTTTCACGCGTGAAGTGCGCAAGATCCACGCCGTTCGACGCGAAAACCACGTTCTCATTCCCTCCGCGCTTGTTGACGATGTCGTCATAGAGCCTGTCCGCGCTGACCGCGACGAGCGCGTCCTTGTGCGAACACACGTACGAATGTATGTCGCGCACGTTCTGCGGCAGATCCTCCGTTCCCGCGAGCGCCGGATTCAGGTCGTCGATATACTCGTACAGGAGACGGAACCCGTTTTCGACGTAGAGGTCGACTTCGTCCTTACGTACGTCCCAGCAGGTAGAATAAATCTGCAGATATTTCGGCTTTTCGACCTTTTTCAGCAGTTCAAAAACGGCGTTCTCGAACTTTTTGACCTCGTAATCGACAAGGTACAGATCGTCGCTTTCTTTTTTGATAAAGTCGATCCTGTCCGTCATGCGGGTCACCTCGTAGAGTATGAGGCACCGCTTGCCCGCGAGACATTTGGCGATCTGCTGAGGACGCTGGAACAGAGGTACGTTCCACCCGAAGCTGCTACGCCAGACGATAAGGCGGTCATAATTGCCGTTGAGTATCGTTTCAAGCTCGGAAAGCAGCCGTTCCTTCTGCGAGGAGTAGCGTATCCGCTTTCTGAAATTGAACTTGGCGGCGTAGTTCGCCATTATATACTTCCACGCTTTTTTGACGGTGCTGAAAAACCCGTCGCGCCGCATAACGCTGATGAATTTTGAGATTTTGTCTTTCATTTTTGTTTTTCCCGGGATCATTCCCTTTCACAAGTGATAAGATCCGTGAACAAACTCAGCTTCTTCTCGCCTCGTTAAATCTCTCGGAATTGTCACAAAAGTTACTCAGCTTTTTATCATAGCCGCCCCTGTTTTTATTGCTTCAGCCAGTTTTTTTGCGGCAATCATACAGTCTTCCATCGAGCAGTACGTCCAAGCGCCATACCTGCCTATAGAGTATATTTCTTCTTCCGCAGCACGAGCAAAAAAGGCTTTGATCAGCGCATCGGTATCTTTTGTTATATGGACGTACGCCGGGTCCATCACGATAGAAGCGTATGCCTCGAGCCTGTTATTCCCGTCGATTATGCCGAGCTTTTTCAAATTATCCAACGTCAAAGCGAGTTGTTTTTCCGTTTCCTTATCATCGATAACGTCGTTTTTGCCGTAACCGATCTCGATATACATACTCAGCTTGTCCTGTCCAAGGATATTGTCGTAAAATCCCGCACGGTAGAAGTTGCAAGCCTTATCAGGTATATAGAGCCAATGCTCGTCTGTGAAAGACGACTTTTTTGAGAAGCCGAGGTTGAATACAAGCACCTTGTTGTACGAGAGCTTTTCACACAGGCTGTTTTCGCCTATCATCGGCAGAAAAACGTTGAGCGGTATCGTGTTTATAAGGTGGCGATATTCGATCTCGCGCCCTTTTGAAGTCACAGCGAGTCTGTTTTTACAGTCAATCGATACGACGGATTCGCCCGTGTGGACTCTGTTTTTATCGAGTTCGGCCGACAGTATGTCAATGAACGAGCCGGCTCCCGCCTTAGGATAGAGAAAACTGTTGTTATACGACGAGTTTTTGCTCTCTTTCATATTCCGTATGATCGCTTCCTTATCGGCGTAAGGAAAAAATCTGCCCATCGCGTCGACGTCGAGCGTTGAAAGATCGGTCGCGTACAATTTTTCGTTATAAGGCTTGAGAAATTTCTCTACAATGCTTTTCCCGAACTTGCCGTAAAGCATATCGAGAAAGCTGTCGTACGACTCTTTCTCCGTTTTGGTAAAAAGGTCGTAAAGGCAGTCGATGAATTCATCCTTCGGAAGTTGATGGATGTTCGTCTGGAACGGATAATCGATCTTAGCTCCCTTGTATAGGATCTTGGTGCATTTGTCGCGATAAATTATATCGTCTTTCGGAACTTCATCAACAAACAGGCGCTTGAACTCTTCGGTCTTAAAATGGAAGAAATGTCCGGCGTAGTCCCAGATAAACGGTCCTTTTCTTATCGTGCGGCAATATCCGCCAAGCTCGTCCTCTTTTTCAAAAAGCTGAAAATCGTCCGAGTAACGCGCAAATGCGAGTCCGGAGATGCCACCGCCTATAATAAGATGCTCAGCTTTCAGACAACTCATCGTCAGTCTTCCTTTCCGGTCAGAGAGCGGACGACTCCATCAAATTTGTCGGCTACCGCCTTATTGCTGAATTCGAATCTGTACTCCTCGTTCGTTGTTACCGTGTAGCCTTTATAAATGATAAGCCAAAGGTAATTTTTGATCTCGCTCTTACTGTACGATACGCAAACCGATCCGAGCCTGTTCATTATATCGGCGCTGACTCCGTTCTGCATAGTTATGCCGAATATCGGATTTTTCGCCCCGATATAGTCCGCAAGCTTTGCAGCGAAAAATATATTCTTTGGAGTGATTTGCGTGATATTGCCATCGACGTGGAGCAACCAGTCGCTGTTTTTCATTATTTTAAGGCTGTCGAGATATGACACCGGTTTTCTGACCGAAACAATGTCGCAAAGCTCATTGTTCATAATGAATAGCTTGTCATAATCGCTCAAATCTCCGTAAAAATCAAGGTGGAACTTTGATGCAAGCTCTTTATCTTCTTCCGCGAGCTCGGAAAGAGCCTCAAGCAACAATTTGGGAGTCCTGATGTTGTCAAGATGCCCGACATAGCTCATGGTTTTGACCTTGTTCGGCTTTTTCTTTTCAGGAAATAGCAAAGGGTCGAAGCTGTGGTTAAGCACGAACGCTTTTCCGTTACAATCTCCATTGAATGAATTGAACATATATTCTTTCTGGTTGTCGCTGTTGAAAATAATGCGGTCACATACCGCAAAGATCGAATTCTGAAGGTCCTCTTCTTTTTTGAGAGTTTTCTTTGTGGAAGCGAGCGTCTTCAAATGGAACAATATGTTTCTTATGATGCGCTTTGGCGAAAAAACGCCCAAAATATTCCGGCAATTCTTGCGGCTGTGCGGAGATTCAAAAGAAACAAACATAAGAGTATAAGGGTTGTTTGCAATAGGATCTCCGAAAGAGGCAAGCCACTTTATCTCCGGTTTGATCTTTTTGATTTCCAAACCGATCTTATGGGATTCCGGAGGCATTGAACGCGTCATTATGACGTCGTACTTGTCCGCGTTTTTCTTAAAATATTCAACGCCCTCTTTCCACCACTCGTCTATCGTTTCCGCCTTTGCATAAATGGAATTCACGTTATCAGGCGCGGGAAGATAGTCTTCCTTTCCGTAAGACCATAAATCGTTGTTTTTCTGTGTAAAAACATCGTATGAATATCCAGACGCTTTGATCAGTTTATACGTCACAAGTCCTTCTGAAGAATTCACCGGAGGATAAAACCAACTGAAAACAAGTATCCTGTTCATATTATTTCAGACCTTTCTTCTTTAGCGCCGTTCCTACCTTCTGAACAAGTCGGCTGAAAAACCGCGGGCTTATCTTTACAAAGATAAATTTTAACTTGCGGTTATATCTTATCTGGCCGATGCTGTTCATCATTTTGTACAGTTGAAGATCCTTATTTTTAAGGAATACGTCAAAAGCTTTGATCTCTTTATACATCTCCTTCGACCCTTTTTTCGGATAATAACAGTAAATATAATAATGGGTAATCAGAGTGTAAAAAAGTATCAGCCGGATATAAAATTCTTTCTCGAGACCCGTATAGAACTCTATGATAAACTTAACGACCTTTTCGTGGTTTGTACGGTTCCTGATAAAATTATCAAGATTCATACTTTGGTCAGGTCGACCGATGAAATATCTGTAGATGTCAAGGTCGTAGTATCTGAACGTTCTGACGCGGGTGATCGGTACTACGTTGAACTGCATATCCACATAGAACGTTTTTTCCATCAGACGAAGTCCCGATTGCTTCAATACATCTGTTTTATAAACCGAATTTGCCATCACGAAATACTCTTTGTCAAGCAGTTCGAGATTTATTTCATCAAAAATATACTCTTTTCCGTCTTCGAGGTTTTTCCACTCGTTCTTTTCAGTGCGACCATCGTATACAAACTCCTTTGAATAATTCGTAATCACGAGGTCGGCAACTTCTTCTCTAAGCTTTTTTACCAGTCTGACAAAGTCTTCTGACGAGACCCAATCATCGCTGTCGAGTACTCTAAAATACTTGCCGGAGGCCTTGTCGAGAGCGGCATTTACCGCCGATCCGTGTCCTCCGTTTTCCTTGTCGACCACGACAACCGTTTCCGGGTATTTGTCACCGTATTCTTTCAGCAGCGCGAGGGATCCGTCCTTGCTGCCGTCGTTTACCGTCACTATCTCGATGTCATTGAGTACCTCGTCTATAAGAAGCGAATCAAAACATCTTTTCAGATACTTTTCCGTGTTATAAACCGGTACTGCTACGGTCAAAACTTTCATTTATGATTCTCCCTTTTGTTTCTTACTATTTCATAAATTCATATAAGTCAGATAATCGTCGCAGACTTCTTTTCCGCCGCTTTTCCTGACCTCTCCGCGCTCGATCCAGACTATCTTGTCACACAGTTTTTTTATCTGCCCAAGAGAATGAGAAACAAATAGCACAGTCGTACCGCCGTTTATCATTTCCATCATTTTTTTCTCGCTTTTGCTCTGGAAGGCGATGTCTCCGACGGACAGGATCTCGTCGACTATCAGTATTTCCGGGTCGACTACCGTCGCGACCGAAAACGCGAGGCGCGCCGTCATACCTGACGAAAAATTCTGCACCGGCACCTCGAGAAAATCGCGAAGCTCCGAAAATTCGACTATCTCGTCGAACTTACTGTCTATGAATTCTTCGGTATATCCCATTATAGCGCCGTTGAGATATATATTCTCTCTCGCGGTCAGCTGGGGATCGAAGCCCGCGCCAAGCTCGATCATCGGACAAATGTTCCCGTAAGTACGGACCTTGCCCTCCGTAGGCTTCATAACGCCCGCGACTATCTTGAGCATAGTCGATTTTCCCGCGCCGTTCGCGCCTATGAACCCGACTACCTCGCCCTTTTTGACCGAAAAACTGACGTGCTTGAGCGCCCAGAATTTATTTTTTTCTCTGTCTTCTTTCTTCTGACGTCTTTTTTTAGCGCTGAACAGATCGACAAACCCCTGTTTCAGAGAAAAGCCTTTGTCTATACCGAGATTGAACATCATCGAGACGTCCTCGACCTCGATCATATTTCCGGGAGATGCATTGTTTACTTCTGACATATCTTTCTCCTGACTGAATATCAAACGTAATAGATGAATTTGTCCTGCGTTTTCTTGAACACGAGCGTTCCGAGCGCCAGCACCGCGAGAGCGGATACGGCGCATCCGGCAAACTGCCCTGCCGTCGGACAGTTGTGGTAAAGGATGATCGTCCTCGCGAAGTTCACGTACTGATACATCGGGTTGAACTTCATCACGAACGCAAGCCGCGGACTTATCATATTTATATCGTACATAAGAGGAGTAAGATAGGTCCAGATCGTGATGATGATGCCGTAGATATAAAACATATCGCGCAGAAAGACCGCCACCGACGACAGCAAAAATCCCATACCGAGCGTAAACAGGAACAGGCAAACGTAGCTGTAAGGCAGCAGCAAATGATAAATATTAAGTCCCGTCCCGGTGAATATTATCACGAGGTACAGAGGTATGAGCGAAAGCAGAAAGTTTATGCCGACGAACAACGCCTTTGACAGCGGGAAAATATATTTCGGCATATATACCTTGTTTATCAGACCGAAATTCGCCACGACGCTCGACATCGCGAGGTTCGACGCCTCCGAAAAATAATTGAACAGCGTAAGACCGGAAATAAGATACGCGAGATAACTGACCCCCGGAGTCGAGAACTTGAACACGTTCGAGAACACGACCGCCATGACCGCCGTCATCAGCAGAGGGTAGAGCAGGCTCCAAAGCACGCCGAGAAACGAACGTTTGTATTTGACCTTGAAATCCCGCATCACAAGCTGTTTGAGCAGAAAACTGTATTTTTTCAGATTTATTATGAGATTTTTCAAGTATTCGTTTTCCTTTCCTGCCGCCCGCGCGACATAAGTAAAGATATTATACCATATAATATAGGAAAAGTCTACAACTTTTGCCTAATATTCCCCGAAAAAAAATTACACATTTTTTCTACCATGGGGAGAAAAACGTTTTTCACGGGCGTAAAATAGAGGCGCAGGGCGAAAGAACGCCCGGGAGGCACGTTATGGAATATTATCTTTGCATCGATATAAAATCTTTTTTCGCGTCGGTGGAGTGCGTCGAACGCGGACTCGATCCGATGAAGACGCGGCTCGTCGTCGCCGACCCGGAACGCGGCGACGGGACGATCTGCCTTGCCGTGTCGCCGGCCATGAAGGCGCTCGGCGTGCGCAACCGCTGCCGCGTCTTCGAGATTCCCCAGACCATCGACTACCTCATGGTGCCGCCGAGAATGGCCCTCTACATGGAGCGCTCATGTGACGTTTACTCCGTCTACCTGCGCTGGATTGCATCGGAGGACATCCACGTCTACT
>CACZZA010000010.1 GCA_902785485.1 uncultured Ruminococcus sp.
TTCTTTTTCGAACAGTACGCGCCGCAGCGCGCCGAACTGCCACGGGCGATTAAGAGCGATATAGATCTTTTCAGACGCGAGTATCTGTTTCATCCCGACGGTCACGCACCATTCGGGCATCCCGCCGAAATCCCCTCTGTTGTAGCCGTAGGCGTTGATCGTCCGTGTCTCACGGCTTATGGGCAGGACGCGGGTCGGCAAGGCGGCAAAGGCGTCCGCGCCGATCGGGTCTCCGACCTCCGGAGGCTCGTTGAACGCGACGTGGCCGTTGATACCCATTCCGCCGAAACAGCAGTCCGCGCCTCCGAGCGAGTCGAGCAGAGAATCGTACTCCGCTTCCTTTCCCGGCTCAGGAAAATGTCTCTGAGACTCCGGCATAACAAGATCTTCCCTGACTCTGTCGTAAAATTCGCGTTTCATCCTCCCGTAAAACGAAAGAGGATGCCCGCGTCCTATCGCTTTGTCCGGTGTTTCAAGATATTCGTCCATATTGAAAAAGTGGACGTTCTTCAGCGAAACGCCGAGTCTGTTCACCATTTCGGCGAGAAGAGGGTACTGGTCTGTAGGTCCGACCGGCACGATGAACACGGTCCTTTCGCCCTTTTTATTGTGATCGGCTATTTCGGCAAGCATAGTCAGCGCCATATCGAAATACACTCCGTATTCGTTTCCCGCCGACTTGCATTTCACGCCGTTTATCAGTTTTTCCATCATTTCGTCCTTTCTATTTCATTCCGAGGCGGACTATCGTCTCATGAACGGGAGAGTCGCTCCCGCTCTTTTCTTTTATGAGTTCAAGCGAGTACAAGACCTCGAAGAGCGCCTTTTCGTAAGGTACGGAGCACAGGTCGGACACTATACGCGCGCCCCTGTCGGTCAGCTTCTTGTTCGAGAGCGAAAGGCTCGTCATCCAGTTCCCGTCGATACGTCCCATACACGCCATCGCCCCGGTGGAAACATCGTTCAGCGCCATTTTGAGTCCGAGATGTTCGAAAATATCCATATAGGTCGGCATACATTCAACTCCCGCCTCTTCAAGAGAAAGCGAGACCCGGATCCCGTAACCCCGCGACGCTTTATAAAACGACTCGTCCGGAGAAAAGACCCCCACCCACTCGGCAAGATTCCCCTCTCCTTCCCTTTCTTCGTCGCGTTCGCATCCTATCCTGAAGCTAAGCAAAGCTTTCGCGCCGATGTCGGGGATCGCGTCGATCTGTTCGTCCGAAAGACCGAGCGACCTGTATTTTTCCCTGTCCCATTCGATGCAGTTCAGCTCGCGCAGAAAACATTTGCGCCACGCCGACGGAGTATCGAGAAAAGTATGTTTGAAAAAAGCCCACGAGGTCTCGCCCGTTTTGTCGCCTTCCGGCCGGAAAGGCGGAGTCTTGAAAGTGGGAGAACGTTCCGTCGTATCCGTAAGAACGTCGAGTATGCAGTCGTCCGAAAACAGTGTAACGACCCCTCCGTTTTTGTAAACGTCCCGTTCGTTTTCGATAAGGCGGGTCATAAGTCTGACGGCTCGTTCGTTCAACAGAGAGGACGCCGTATCTTCAAATGCCCGACCGTACGCCGCGTACCCGGGAAACACGGCGACCTTTCCGTGCTTTTCAAGCAGATCGTATACCGCTCCTTCAAGAGCGACTCCTCCCGCCAGCTGTTCGATCGTAGAACTTTGCATACGGGTCGAGCCGGTGAGCGCCATCGGTCCCGACGGCATAACAAGGACGGAACAGTTTTTGTGCCCGTAAACTTTCCGAACGCGCGACAAGCGGTTTATCATTTCATCGGGAGGCGAGCATATAAGCATATAAACGCGCGCTCCGTTATCAAGCGCCTGTTCCGCCGTGCCTATGACCGAGGTGGTTTCGCCTGTCGCCGTAACTCCGATGAGCAGGTCCCCCTCTCCGATCCCTTTTTCGCGCGCCATCTCACGCCCGAGCTTCGTTGAGTCTTCGAACGACTCCGCCGCCCGGATGACGGCGTAGTCGCCGCCCGTCATTATGACGCCCACCCGGTCACGCAGATCCGTTACCGCGTCTTTGATATCGGGATATGCAGCGATCAGTTTTTCAGCGGCGGCGCGAAAAGAGCGTTCGAGCTGCATAGAGAGTCTTCCCGACGAGCCGCAGCCGGAAAAGATCACTCTGTGACCCCTTCCGAGCGTTTTTCGGACACTGTCGGCAAAGAGAGCGTATTCCTCCGACGCGAGAGCTTCCTTTGCGCGCAGAGACATCTCCGAATCGACCTCTGCAAGCAGCCTTACGCCGGCAGATACGTTTTCGAGAAACGTCTGCGACAACCGCCGTGTTTTCGGGTGAGGCTTTTCCGCCTCGATATAACCGAGCCTGTATTCTCCCTCTTCCGAAAGAAATCTTTCCGCCTTTTCTTTCGCGCGTAAGTACGCGTCTTTTTTCAAATCTCCCATTTGACTGTCACAACTCCGCTCTTTTCAATGACAAACGTCAATTTTGTTTCTTTTTCGTTTTCTTCCCGGGACGTGATACGCCCGTCTCCCGAAGTTGCTGCGGAGAGAGGCATCATATACTCTTCCCGGTCGAAGATGACTTCCGCCGATACCTCTTTGTCGGACGTATTGACGACGTACAAAACGCGGCATCCGTTTTCGAGCGCTCCCGCGACGACTGTCTTTTCGTGATCGAAAAGCGCGCTCCTCAGATAACCGTCCGAATCGTGAACGGGTATATCACCCTCGATCATCGGAGGACGGAGGGGTCTTGCTCCGGCAAAAAAGTCAGCGGACTCATACCTCAATCCGGCAAGCTTCTTAAGAAAACCGAACTGACTTTCGTCGTTCACGATCTCGGGATGCACCCAGCCGAGTATTTGCCCGTAAACGAATTCCTGCGCGATCTGAATACGGAAATACAGGGCGTCGTCGCGCTTATTCTGCGTTATCACCCGTCCGAAGACCGGGACGTATCCGCCGTAGACCGTCATAAACGCGGGTACTCTGTCACTCTGCGACCACGTCCAGGATAACATCCCGTCAAGCGAAGAGGTATAAACTTCCGAGCAGGACTCGCTGAGGACAACAAAACTTTCAGGCGTTTTCGCTCTGAGTCCCGCGATGAGCGAATCATACTCTCTGTGCCAGTACGTCCCGGCTCCCGGAGCGTGTAAATGGCTTTCGTCGTAACAGCTTTCGTACTGAGCGGACACGACGTCGAGGTATATTCCGTCCGCTCCGTAGTCTTCGAAAAGCCTTTTGACTATCTTTCCCACCTCGCGTTTCCAGAACGCGGAAGAAGGACACATCCGGGCAAACCTCACCGGAGTCCCGTCCGGCTCTTTGCTTGCGTATGACTTGGATATCGGATCTCCTTTGCAGTTTTTTGCAGTAAAGGGGCGAGCCTCGTCCGAGAAACGGAAATCATCTCCGCGACAGTCGCGCATATCCCACGAATAAGCCGCCATGTACGGTATCACGCGTATTCCCTCTTCTTTCAGCTTTTCCATGCCTTGCGCAAAATCGTGATGTACGGGAAAATAGTTGGGATTGTCGTTGTTGAACGGGGCGTAGTGCCAATTATAAAGATGATAAGCGACGGGAGTCCCTATCTTTTTCTTGAACTCTGCCGCTTTTTCGTACCAGTCGTCCGGACGTTCGTCGGGGTATTTTTCCCTCAGAGTGATCGGGAACGGCGGCGCGTCCGGATTTTCGTTAGGCATAAAGTGCATCAGCCATACCGGAGTATTCCTCATCCACTCCGGAACGTCCGGCCTCCCGCGCAGACGCGGCGCCCACTCGGCTGAGGAGTGAACGAATTCACGGTAAATGAGGCAAGCGTCGTACCAATCCCCTTCAAACGCCTGCCAAACGGCATATCCGGGCAGGGTGAACGAGTTGCCGGCGCGTTTTTCATAAGGGGCGCGACATTCGGCAATGAACGTTTCCGCTCCCGAGGGGGCGCCGTACGCGGATACGGTTTTCGGTCCGCCTTCGGGATCGTGTATACCCGCGTAGATCCCGCGTCCGCCGCTGTAGAACGCTGAAAAAGCCATATTTATCTTGACTCCGAGCGGATACCTTGCGTTCAGTATCCCGCTCCTGCGGCAGAATTCGGAGAAAACACTTCCGCTCCCTATAGGAAAGAACGCGTTTTCATATCCGCCGGTACGGAGCACGGGGTAAGAGACGTAAAGAACAGACCAGACGTCGCTTTCGTTAACGACCCTCGTCTTCCATTCTATCCTTTTCCGGCGCGGATCGGCAAAACCTTCGACGATCACACTGATCCCCGCCGCCTCGCCGTTCTCTGGGTCGGAGAGAACGATCCTTATATGCTCCCCGTTCCGAGTGACACGGACGCCCGACCATCCGCGGGAGGAATCCGCGTTCCGCGCGCGGGAATGTATCACGTCGTACAGTCCGATATTGAACAGAGGGGTCGCGTGGAGAGCCCGGCAGTCCCCTCCTACTCTCGAAACACTTATACCGCGCGGCGTTTTCACAAGACCGGCGCAGAGCTCTCCCGACCGAAACTCAAGCTTTTCCTCCTCCGGGCGTTCTGCATCTCCGCAGCGTCCCGAGGGGGTCCTTTTTTCAAGTCCGCGCACCGAACGGTGAACGTCTTCACCGTCTGTCAGCATAAGCCAGAACCCCGGCTCTCCGCCCTTTCCGAAAGTCCGAAGATCGCATTTCCACTCGGAAATATCGGGAAAAACGGAGACGTACCCCGCCTCGGGATCGAACGTCGGAGTCCCTCCGAACACGCAAAGTCCCCCGTCCGGATAATTCAGTCCGAGCGCGCGGCGAAAAGAGACCGGACGCGTCTTTTGCTTTTCCCAGGCGGTGTGGCGCGTGACCTTCAACAGGTCGTCGTAGGACAACGCTTCGGGATCCTTTTCCGGCATATCAAAGTCCATCGTCACGTCTTCGCCGTTCGCTCCGTATTCATATCCGGAATATGAAACAATATCTCCTTCGGGGATAAAATCGCCTATACGGGCGTGATATCCGCGCAAAGGCGCGTCGGAGGACAGCTCGATCCCGACGTAAACCGCGGGAAAATCGGCGTCAAAATATAAACGGTATATCAACAGCAGTCCGGGGACCGGCGCCCCGCTTTCGGGATCTATTGCCGGCGTGCGTACGGAAAAGCACCCTTCCCTCTCTTCCGCAAATCGCGTATATCCGTGAAAAAACCGGTAATTTCTGCCATTTCCGGACAAAAAATCGCGGAAAATGACTTTTCTTTTCACTCCGTCCCGTTCGAGGGTCAGCGCAAGTCCTCCGTTCGGGACTACCTCGAGCTTCGCCTTGAGCTTTCCCGCGGCGGGAGAAAAACTGTATCCGTTCATCGATGTCCCTCCGTTTTTTATATTTTTCGTTATTGCTGTATCAATAATAACACCGGATATCGAGTTTTTTCAATCCAAAAATCGAATTACTTATTCCATTTTTCGAACATTTATGATAGAATATAGGCAGGAGGGATCAAAAATGGAAAACACACTTTTCGAAAAACTGCTCGACCGTCCTTTCAACGTCGGAGGGATCGTGGCTGCGCGCAGGGTATGGAGACCCGGAGACCGCTACTCCTATCTCGAACGCCCGCGCAGGAGCGACGGTCTTCTCCTGCTTGAGAATACGCCGGCGACCTTTACAACGCAAAACGGGAGTAGGATCGACGCTGAGCCCGGCGACATTCTGCTCCTCCCGAAAGGCGCGTACTATCTGCTTGCTTTTTCCGGAAACGAAAGAGGCAGGGCTCCCGCCACCCTGCTGATCAATTTCGCGCTGTCGTACGAGGACGGAGATCCGATCCGCACGGGAAAAGAAGTCCTGACTCTCGCTCACGACGACGGCAGACTTCTTCCGCTCTTTGTTTCCGCCTCCGAGCTTTATAAAAACGGCTCGGATATACCGCTGAAGGCAAAGGTCTTTTCGGTCTTCGACGCGCTCATGACTCTTGAAGACGTTTCGGGCTCGGGACAAACGAAGCTGTTCTACAAGGAAGGCGCCTCCGTTTCCGACCTTGCGAGGCGGAGCGGCGTGACCGAACAGACCTACAGGCGGCTTTTCAGGGAAAAGACCGGCTCTTCTCCGAAACAATACATGATCAGACAAAAAACAGAAAAGGCTCGCCGCATGATCGAAAGCGGAGACCTCGGGTTCGCGTTTATTTCGGAATACCTCGGCTTCTATTCTCTTCCGTATTTTTACAAGGTATTCAAAGAAAGTACCGGGATGACCCCGGGAGAGTACCGCGAAAAAGCGAAAAACAAATAAAAAAACGGGGCTGTTTTTTCAGCCCCTTGAATCGTTTCAGTCTTTATCGAGTTCCGCCATACGTTCGGTGATGAACGGGATGACTTCCATTCTTTGAATATCGAGTACGAACGCGAACTCGCCTGTTATGAGGTTCTCCGTCATCGCGAGGAACTTGGCGTCGTTCGCCTTCAGTTTTTTATTCAGCTTTTCAAGTCTGTCGCGCTTCGCCCGCAGCTTGAGCATCAGGCTGAGTATCTTCGCTCTGTCGCCCTCCGCCATGATCGAATCGAAATACAGCGCTCTTGTCTTCGCGTCATCGCTCCATTCGATCTCCGTTTCGGACGCTTCGGAGATAAAACGCATTACTTCGTTTTTCGTCGGAAGACTTTTCATTTCCTTTTCAAGCTCCGAACCGATCGGCACAAAAACCTTGACGTTTTTATCATACACCGAGCGCAGGACGTAATACTGCTTTCTTCCCTGCCTTCCGAAATCCTCGGTCGTGATATCCGCTATCCGGCAAACACCGTTCCGCCTGTACGAAACGTATTCGTCGATCATTCGCTTTTCGCTTGATCCGTTCACTTCACACCTCTGTCTTGAAACTGCGTTTTCCCGTGTTGTCTGCTGATGACCATAAGAGTCCTATTCTGTCTATTTTTATTTTAACATATTTTTCACATTATTGTCAAATGGTATTTTCAACAAATATCTGCTTTTTTTGACTTATTTCTTTGCAATAAATCGGTAATACAACATAGCAAAAGCGCCTTTTATATCAATAAAAAATGGACGGTCGGCATCCGTCCGAAAACAAGAAAACGCCGGACGGAGCATATTTCCTTCAGGCGTTAAGTGTAACATTTTCACGTTTTTTATCTTGTGTAAATAGGATATTTAACGCAGAGTTCTTTTGCCTCTTTGCGAATGGCGTCGGCGTTTGCCTCGAAATCAGTCGCGGCAAGATAGATCATGCGTCCGATCTCCTTCATCTCGTTCTCACCGAATCCGCGAGTCGTGACGGCGGGCGTTCCGATACGGACTCCGCTCGTTACGGAAGGTCTCTGCGGATCGCCGGGGATCGCGTTTTTATTAAGTGTGATCCCTACGGAATCAAGCTCGTTCTGCAGATCCTTGCCCGTGACTCCGAATTTACGCAGGTCGACGAGCATAAGATGGTTATCGGTACCTCCCGATACGAGATCGAAACCGTAAGACGTCAACGACGCGGCGAGAGCGGCGGCGTTTTTGACGACGTTGTGCTGGTATGTCTTGAATTCGGGTCTCATCGCCTCTGCGAAGCATACCGCTTTTGCGGCTATGGTGTGCAGCAAAGGACCTCCCTGAGTACCGGGGAATATGCCTTTGTCTATCTGTTTTGCGAGTTCCGCTTTGCAGAGGATGAGTCCGCCCCTCGGACCGCGCAGAGTCTTGTGTGTAGTCGAGGTGACGACGTCCGCGTACGGAACGGGCGAGGGATGCTCTCCCGCGGCGACCAGACCCGCTATATGCGCCATATCGACCATAAGATACGCGCCGACATTGTGCGCGATCTCCGCAAAACGCTCGAAATCGATTATTCTCGGATAAGCCGAAGCGCCCGCGACGATGAGTTTCGGCTGATGCTCCTTCGCAAGTCTTTCCACTTCGTCGTAGTCTATGCGTCCGGTCTTTTCATCGAGACCGTAAGGAACGAAATTATATACAAGCCCGCTCATGTTTACGGGACTGCCGTGCGTGAGGTGTCCGCCGCTCGAAAGGCTCATACCGAGAACGGTGTCGCCGGGTTTGAGAAGTCCCATATAGACGGCGGTGTTAGCCTGAGCGCCGCTGTGCGCCTGAACGTTCGCGTGCTCGGCGCCGAACAGTTTTTTCGCTCTTTCGCGCGCTATCTCCTCGACAACGTCCACTTTGTCGCATCCGCCGTAATAACGGTTGCCCGGATACCCTTCGGCGTACTTGTTGGTCAGAATGGTAGCCATGGCGCTCATCACCGCTTCAGAAGCGATATTTTCGGACGCGATAAGCTCGATACTGTCCTTCTGCCGAGTAAATTCAGCCTCGATCGCCGACGCGATCTCAGGATCGTGTTTCGCTAAAAACTCAAGATTTTCGTAAACCATTTTCAGATGCACCTCTGCACTTTCCGATTATTTAATGTACATTATAACTGTATTTTTATAAAAAATCAACCAAAAAAATATTCATAAATAAAAAATCCATATCTTCAATAAAAAATTTACAAAAAGCGGTTTACAATATATGCAAAATGTGATACAATATTATCAACAATAACAGACAGGGGGACAAAGATATGTTCAGAAGAAAAACCACGGCAAACGACGTGATAGCTACCATCTGCAAGGTGGTCCTCGGTATCGTTGCTTTCGCGGCAATGGTGTACGGAGCCCTCAAGCTCTACGAGAAATACAAGGATAAATTCAAGAAAGTCAACGACGTCTGCGACGAAGCCTTCGACGGATTCGACGACCTCGACGATCTCGATTTTGACGATGATCTTCTCGACGCAGACAAAGAAGAAAAACCCGCGGCAGCGGAAGACGGTGAGTGATCCTCACAAAGCGTCAGACTTTTGACACGCGAAGGTCCCGTATCCCCGTCAAAGGAATACGGGATCTTTTTTCAAAAAACTAACGAACCGGCGGTGATACGTATGCGTTTGCAGGAATCGGGCGAGATGTACCTCGAGGCGATCTACGTCCTCTCCAAAAAGAATACGAAGGTCCAGGCGATAGACGTCGGGGCATATCTCGGATATTCAAAACCGAGCGTCAGCAGGGCGGTCGGCATACTGAAAAGAGGCGGCTACGTCGAGACCGACCCGGACGGATACCTCGTTCTGACGGAAGCGGGAAAGAGCGTCGCCGACAAGATATACGAAAGGCACGTCATCCTTACCGAATTCTTCGTCGGCATCGGAGTATCCGAAGACACGGCGTCGGCGGACGCGTGCCGTATCGAGCACGTCATCAGCGACGAGACCTTCTCAGCCGTCAAAAAACAGATGGGAAAGTGAAGTCCGTTCCGTCATTTCAACCCGCAGATCCGAAAAGACCGGTCGACCGGTCTTTTTTTATGCAAAAAAACCGAACAAACGCGATATTATTCACCGCGGAAAATTGACAAATAAATGCTTATGTGATAATATACATATAATACTAAATTATATTATGGAGATGTTACTATGGCAAAAACCGTTCTCGGGATCATTTTCGGAGGCAAATCGACCGAATACGAGGTATCGTGCCGTTCGGCGTATTCCGTGCTTGAAAACGCCTCAAAGGAAAAATACGATATAGTCAAAATCGGAGTATCGCGCGACGGCAAATGGCACGTTTACCGCGGTCCGGACGAAAAAATAAAGGACCGTTCGTGGATAAACGATACCGAAAATCTCACAAAGTGCTTCCTTTCGACCGACTACGGCGATCACGCGGTCTATGAGACGGACAAAGACGGACGCGTCACCCGCGTTCCTCTCGACGTCGTCTTCCCGGTGATGCACGGAGCGTACTGCGAGGACGGCAGGCTCCAGGGCGCGCTCGATATGTCGGGGATCCCCTACGTCGGACCCGGCTGCGCTTCGAGCGCGGTTTGTATGGACAAAGCGTTCACAAAGCTGTTGCTGTCCAACTACGGAGTCCCGACGGCGGAATGCGTGTACGTCAGCCGCGCGGAGCTTGAATCCGACGAGGACGCGGTCAGATCCGACGTTGAAGAAGATCTCGAATACCCCGTTTTCGTCAAGCCCGCGAATTCCGGCTCCTCGGTCGGTATAACCAAAGTCAAAGAGGCGAAGGATCTCATTCCCGCGCTTAAAGAGGCGGCGAAGTTCGATTCAAAGATCCTTGTCGAACGCGCGATAGTCGGACGAGAGGTCGAGGTCGCGGTCATCGGAAACGAACGCCCCGAAGCGCTCGGGTGCGGCGAAGTCATCCCCGGAGCCGAGTTCTACGATTACAACGATAAATACAACGACGGCAAATCGGTCTGCGTCGTTCCCGCCAAGGTGCGCCGCTCGACCTGGCTCAACCTCAAAACTTTGGCGGAGCAGATATACAGTCACCTCGATTGCCGCGGACTTTCGAGAGTCGATTTCTTCGTGTGCGACGACGAAAAGACCATCGTCTTCAACGAGATCAACACTCTTCCCGGCTTCACCTCGATCAGCCTCTATCCGCAGATCGCGATGTCGTCGGGGATGAAATATTCCGAAGTGATCGACCGTCTCGTTGCTCTCGCATTCGAACGCAGAGAAAAGGAGTCTGACGAATGAGCAAGCTCACATGGAAAGGCGGTACCCTCCTCGCCCCGGCGCCTCCGGCGCTCGTCACGGTGTCAGACGGAGAGACCGACAACGTACTGACTGTCGCGTGGACGGGGATAATCAACTCCGATCCTCCCAAAACGTATATCTCTGTGCGTCCTACGCGCTTTTCGTATGAAATACTGAAAAAAAGCGGCGTTTTCGCCATCAATCTGACGACCGTCGACCTCGTTCGGGCGTGCGACTCCTGCGGTGTATATACGGGGCGAAAGGTCGACAAATTCAAAAAATACAAGCTGACCAAGGAAAAAGCGGCGCAGATCGACTGCCCGATCATCGCGGAAAGTCCGATCTCGCTCGAATGTAAAGTGACCGACGTCATCCCCCTCGGAAGTCACGATATGTTCATAGCCGACATTCTCGCCGTAGACGTAGACGAGTCACTCGTCGATGAGTCAGGCAAACTCCACCTCGAAAAAGCGCGGCTCGCCGCGTATTCGCACGGAGAATACTATTCTCTCGGGCGAAAGATCGGCTCCTTCGGATTTTCTGTCAAAAAGAAGACTTCACACGGGAAAAAATAACGCTTACGGGCAAAAAGAAAGGGAAAAACAATGGAAGAACTCGTACAAAAGATCACAGACTCGGTCAACAGCCGGGCGAGGAAGATGTTTGAAATCGCATGCGATATCTTCGATCATCCCGAGATCGGACGTCAGGAATACTACGCCTCCGACCTTCTGACCAAAACGCTTGAGGAATACGGCTTCACCGTCGAGCGCGGACTTGCCGACCTTCCCACTTCGTTCAAGGCGGTCTACGAAAACGGCAAGGGCGGTCCTGCTATCGGATTTTTAGGCGAATACGACTGTCTGCGCAACCTCGGACACGGCTGCGGACACCACATGCAGACTCCCGCCTGTCTCGGCGCGGCGCTCGCGGTACGCGACGTTATGGGCGACAAGCCCTATAAACTTATCATATACGGCACGCCGGATGAAGAGATCGACTGCGGAAAAGGTCAGATGTGCGACCACAAGGTCTTCAACGACAGCGACGTCTGCATCAACTGGCACGCAAGCGCCCAGAGCAGATGCTCATATAAAAACAAAGCCAATATCAAGACGAGAGTCGAGTGGCACGGCAAACCCGCGCACGCCTCCGGCGCTCCGTGGAACGGCAGATCCGCGCTCGACGCGGCGGTGCTGACCTTCCACGCGCTCGAGATCATGCGCGAACATATCGAAGACGGCTGCCGTATCCACTATTCGATGGTCGAAGGCACCGGAGCTACGAACATCGTTCATCCGAGAGCGCTCGTCGACTACAGCCTGCGCGCGCTCGACAACGAATATCTGATGGATATGCAGTCTCGTTTTATGGACATTCTCAAGGGCGCGGCGCTTATGACCGGCACCACCTACGACGCCAAGGTCTATCAGCCGTATCTCGTACTTCTCCCCGTCCCCACTCTGCGCGAGACCATGCTCGATTGCCTCGAGGCGATAAACCCGCCGAGATTTACCCGCGAGATCTTCAAGGGCGGCGGCTCGACAGACGTCGGCAACGTATCGTGGGAGGTCCCGACCGTATTCTTCCAGACCGCGTTCTATCCTTCTTCCGCTCATACTCAGGATTGGGTCGACGCGGGCAAGACCGAGATCGCGTTCGACTCGATGACCAACGGTTCAAAAGCGGCGGCGCTGTTCTGCTGCAGGCTGATCAACGAGCCGGAGATCCTCGAAAAAGCCAAAGCGGAATGGAAAGCCGACAAAGAAGCGGCTACGGGAAAGAAGGCGTAAACGATGCTCAACAAAACGATAGAACAATGGTTCAAAGAGAACGCGGACTCCGTCGATTCGCTCGCGCGGGAGATCTGGGAGTACCGCGAAGAGCCTCACCACGAATTCAACTCCTGCAAAGCGAACGCGGATTATCTCCGCGCGAGAGGCTTTGAAGTCACGACTTTCAACGCGCGCCACGACGACGCTCCCGACACGGCGATCGTCGCCAAGTTCGGAAGCGGACACCCGGTCGTCGGCATATACGGCGAATACGACGCCCTCCCGGGACTCGGACAGGATCCGATCCCCGAGAGGAGCCCGCGCGAAGGCTACGGTCACGGCTGCGGACACAACCTTATGGCGGCGGGCACGACCTCCGCGGTCTGCGCCGCCAAAGAAGCGATGGTCAAAGAAGGGCTCAAGGGTACGATAGTCTATATCGGCTGTCCCGCCGAGGAAGGCGGTGCGGGCAAGATGTATATGCTACGCGACGGATATTTCGACATTCTCGACTGTCTGCTCGGCTGGCACCCCCGCACGAACGACCTCGCGGTCCAGGAAAAATTGCAGATGACGATGGGACACGCGGTGATCGAGTTCCACGGAGTAGCCTCTCACGCCGCCGTCGACCCCGAACACGGAAGATCCGCGCTCGACGCGTGCGAACTGATGAACGTCGGAGTCAACTACCTGCGCGAGCATTGTACCGACGACGTGCGCATCCACTATTCCTATCTGGCGGCGGGCGAACGCCCGAACGTAGTTCCCGCGTACGCCGCTCTTGACTACTATTTCCGTTCCCGCGACCTCGAAAGCTGTCACGAGCTGCTCGAAAGGATAAAAAAGGTCGCCTACGGCGCCGCTATGATGACCGAAACGACCTGCGACTTCAAGGTGGACTTTCTGCACTCGGGCTGTCAGCCGCTCGACTCGTTCAACACATTTCTTTATGAGTCCGCGAAAAAAGTGCCTCCGCTCGTCTACACCGACGCTGAAAAACAGTTCGGAGCCACTCTCAGCAAAAACGTCACCGGCAAGGACGTTGATCCCGAGGACGCGCTTCCGTATAAGCTCGCCGAGCCGTTCCACAAGTTCTATTTCGCCTCCGGCTCGACCGACGTCGGATGCGTCACGTACAAGATCCCGACCGCGCGCATCTACGGTCTCGGAGTTCCGAGATGTATGACGATGCACAGCTGGGGCGTCGTTGCCTCCGCCGGCTCGAGCGTCGGCTTCAAGGCGGCGAGATACGCGGGAAGCATCCTCGCCCAGTGCGCGTACGACATTTTCCGCGATCCCGACAAAGTGCAGACCTTTAAGGCGGAGCTCGATGAACGCCTCAAAGGCAAGTGCCGCGACCAGATCTTCCCGAAATAAACGAAAAATGCGGAGAAAACTTTTTTGAAAAAAAGTTTTCCCCACACCCTTTTCAAAAAACTTAAAAAGGACTGTTATTTTCAGTCCTTTTTTTGTTCCGTAAACAGGTCCGACGCGTTCCACACCATCTCTTCGTCGGGCCAATATGCCTCGAAGACCGTTTTTTCCGCGTCTGTATCTACTATCCGTACCATGACGCCGATCTCGGACGGCTCGACGCCGTCGAGAAGCTGATGCAGCGCCATATCTCTCAGAGTGTACGGATCGAGCTTATTTAACATCGCGTACTCTATTTCGCTTACGGAGCCTGAGATCAGCAGTTCTCTGTTATCCTTTGAAACGTCGACGTGGCTGATATTCGCGTAGTTTTCAAGTCCGCTGTAATGCATCTCGTAAAGACATCTGATCTGCTCGTCGCTGAGGCGCAGAACGAGTTTTCCGTCCGACCTGAGCGACGCGTTTTTCCGGAAGTCCTCGACATGATCGTAGATCACAAGCGAACACTTCATAAACTCCTCGGGAGTAAAACGGAAAAACATTTCGGTCTCCCGTTCCGAGAGAACGAACTCGCGCCGTGGCGTCGTGTCGGCCCCTTCACTGAAGCCGTATTTTTTGTGCAGATACGAGTAAGTGACGAGGGCGGTCACGGTAACGACCGCCAACGTCACGCATATCAGCATCACCCTGCGGCTTTTCATTTGCCGAATTTCAGTCTGACGTCCTCGTCTCCCTCGAAGAACAGCGCGACCGTACCGGGTCCCACGTGGGAGCCGGTGACAGGCTCGTACATTACGGAAACGAGCTTTTTCGGGGGTTTGTTCCTGCGTATGAGTGTCGCCAAAAACTTTGCGTCCTCCTCACAGTCGGCGTGAGCGATGCCGACGATCTGTTTTTCGGGTTCGTAAACGAGCTCGTCGTATTTTTCAGCCAAAGCGATCAGCGCGTTGCGCTTGCCGCGGCATTTCTCGAAGTTTACGATCTGTCCCTTCTCGTTGCCCATCAAAAGAGGCTTGATACCGAGGACCTTGCCGACCACCATCGCCGCGCCCGACAGTCTGCCGGTACGTTTGAGGTAGATAAGGTCGTCGACGACGAAGATCTGGCAGACCTTTTTGCACCTGCGGCGGAGATATTCGGCGGTCTCCTCTATATCCATCCCCTTCTTGCGGCAGGCGTCCGCCCACAGAGCGGGGATCCCCTCTCCGAGCGAGGCTCCGAGCGTGTCGACCGTTATCACTTTGCGTTCGGGAAACTTCTTGCGCAGCGTTTCGCAGGCGACCTCGGACGAATTATACGAACCCGAGATCCCCGACGACATACTGACGAACAGCACGTCGCTGCCCTCTTCGAGCGCAGGCGTAAAAGCGTCGATATAGTGCTGAGGGGTTATCTGAGAGGTCGTGACCTTTTCTCCGTCGCGCATCATATCGTAAAACGCCTTGCCGTCGAAAGAGGCGGTGTCGGTGCAGTGCATCTCCTCGCCCTTGACGTAGTACGAAAACGGGATGACGCCGATCGCGTCCTTCTCGACGAGCGACGTCGGCAGGTTAGCCGAAGTATCGGTGAATATTTTGAAGCTCATAGTATATCACTCCTTGTTAAAACCGCGGGTTTGGTATCGTGTCTTACTCCTTGTCGAAGATGAACATTTGACCGTCGAAGTCGTCCATCGGCTGGATCGCAAGACCGGAGTACATCAGCATTGCTCCGTCGTAGACCTCGTCTGTGCCGCGCAGACGGTAGCGCGCGTCGGGATCGAGGGCAGTCATACGCAGGCGTCTCGGATAGTTCGACGGATAGGCGAGGATATTGAACACCGCGAACGCGACGGACTTGCCGTTCTCCGAGATATACTCCCACGCCGCGCCGTCGCGTCCCTTCGGGGAGCGTACGCGGTACATCTCGCCCGAGTGGATGATCTCGCGGATGGATTTATAAAACACGATCTGCTCGGCGATCTCGTCAAGCTCCTCCTCGGAGCATTTCGTGATGTCGAGCTCGTAGCCGAACTGACCGCACATAGCGCAATACCCTCTCGCGCGGAGCGGAGACACGCGTTTGATGTGGACGTTCGGACAGATCGAAACGTGGCTTCCCATCGTGATCGCGGGCATCACCATACTCGTGCCCTCCTGGATGAACTGACGCTCGACGACGTCGGTCATGTCGCTCGTCCAATACTGATCGAAATAGTAGAGCATACCCGCGTCAAAGCGTCCGCCGCCGCCCGAGCAGCCCTCGAACAGGATGTCCGGGAAACGGGCGCGCAGTCTTTCAAGCACCGAATAAAGTCCGAGCATATATCTGTGCGAGACCTCCGCCTGTCTCTCCGGCGGAACGGAAGCCGACCCGACCTCTGTGAGGTGGCGGTTGTAGTCCCACTTGACGTAGACGATGGGCGCGGACTCGAGGTTTTCGGTCATAAACTTAACGATATAGTCCTGCACTTCCTTGCGGGTGAGGTCGAGGACGTACTGATTTCTTCCCTGGCTCATCCCGCGTCCCTCGACGTGGAGCGCCCAGTCGGGGTGCGCGCGGTAGAGATCGCTGTCGGGCGAGACCATCTCCGGCTCGAACCACAGACCGAAATCGAGTCCGAGGTCGTTTATCTTCTTCGCGAGTCCCGCGACGCCGTCCGGGAGTTTTTCTTTGTGCGGATACCAGTCGCCGAGCGAGCTGTCCGCCTCGTCGCGTTTGCCAAACCAGCCGTCGTCAAGCACGAAAAGCTCGACTCCCACGCGTTTCGCGATCTTCGCCATGTCGAGGATCTTTTCCTCGGTGAACGCGAAGCGGGTGCCCTCCCAGTTGTTGATGAGGACGGGACGCTCGACTTTATCTCTGAATTTGCCTCTGCAAAGACGCGATTTATACAGCTTGTGGAAGGTGCGTGACATCCCGCCGAGTCCCTTCGACGAGAAGACCGCGACCGCCTCGGGAGCGGTGAACGACTGCCCCGGCTCGAGTCTCCAGTTGAAGTCGAAGGAGTTGATGCCCATATAGACGCGCGCCTGATTGTAGCGGTCGGACTCGACGCCCGCCTCAAAGTTGCCGCTGTAAACGAAGCTGAAGCCGTAGACGTCGCCGTGCTCCTCGTCCGCGTTCTTGCGCGCCAGAGCGAGGAAGGGAGAGTGATCGTGCGCGGAAAGTCCGCGGCGCGAGTAGACGTTCGCTCCCATACGGGAGAGCGGGACGCGCTCGACGTGCCTTTCTCTCGCCCAGTTGCCCTCGAGGTGGATGAGGTCGAAGTCGTCGTCCTTGAAGTCTATCATGAGCGACATTATCGCCTTTATATCTATGTTCTGTTTTCCCTCGTTATGCGCGATGACCGTACGCGTGATGACGTCGCGGTCGTTGAACACCGAATACAGGTAGGTCAGACGGAGTCCCGTGACCTCGTCCTTCATAAAGATCTCGAGCGTGTCGCACTCGGAGTCGTTCTCGGTGTAGACCGAGGGCAGACCTTCAAGCCTCGGCTTCGAGGGGGTGATGCGGTAGCCCTCGTAGACCGGACAGGTGATGCGCGAGCCGTCCGCGTACTGCGCGTGGAACGCCGGCTTGCGAAGGTCGGGCGAGCCGAAAAAGCCGTATTCCTGCGGCAGAATGTCGAACGAAACGGACTTTGAGCCGAGATGCGCAAACTCCGCGTCAATAGACGCGCCGCCCGCTCCGAACCACCGGAGCGAATCTTCAAGATGAGCGTGGTCGTTTATTTTTTTGCCGTAATACAGGTGAAGAAGCCTGCTCTTCCCGTAAACTCTGAAAATATAACTGCTGTCCGGCGTCTGTAAATGGAATACTTTTTCCTGTTCGTTGACCTTGATAGACATAATGCCCCTCCGTGGTTTTTTGTTATAATTGTTTTATTATTTAGATTTTAACATAATACCGTAGCAAATGCAAGCGAAAATGAAAGAAAGTGGAAAAGGAAAAACAACGCACAAAAAATGCGTTGTTTGTACAGGTTTATCAATATCCATCAGAGAACTAAAACCACCGAATATCGTTTTTGCAATCATGACGAGTATAAGTTTATCAATATCCATCAGAGAACTAAAACCCAGCACATCGTCAAGCTTGTCGCGCTCGCGAATAAGTTTATCAATATCCATCAGAGAACTAAAACAGGACGTTCTTTATAGGCATCACGCGGAGCGTATAAGTTTATCAATATCCATCAGAGAACTAAAACATGCGTACTGCTGGGTCCTGTGTGAAAAGAGTATAAGTTTATCAATATCCATCAGAGAACTAAAACTTGTGTTTTCCGAACGTTATTTCATAATCAGTATAAGTTTATCAATATCCATCAGAGAACTAAAACCCAGAAGCTCCGCGCGTGTATACGTACGGAGTATAAGTTTATCAATATCCATCAGAGAACTAAAACGATTGTTGCTATGAGATCCACCGACGGTACGTATAAGTTTATCAATATCCATCAGAGAACTAAAACATGTCAGGCGCTCGGCGTCAATCTCGACGCGTATAAGTTTATCAATATCCATCAGAGAACTAAAACACGGCGTCAATTCCTCTCTTGACGTCGGAGGTATAAGTTTATCAATATCCATCAGAGAACTAAAACCGGAACTGCCGTCACTCCCGGAACGGGCGGTATAAGTTTATCAATATCCATCAGAGAACTAAAACCGGTCATCGGAACGGTCGTCGGCGGTCTTGGTATAAGTTTATCAATATCCATCAGAGAACTAAAACTTTCTCCGGTCTTTTCATCGTAGATATTAAGTATAAGTTTATCAATATCCATCAGAGAACTAAAACCTCTCGGTGTAACGGTTGTTTTCGCGCTTCGTATAAGTTTATCAATATCCATCAGAGAACTAAAACCATACAGCGACAACTTGTGGGGATTATATCGTATAAGTTTATCAATATCCATCAGAGAACTAAAACCAGCTGCTCGTCGGTCAACAGATCGAACCGGTATAAGTTTATCAATATCCATCAGAGAACTAAAACCTGTTATAGTTTAACGCCGCATTTACACGCGTATAAGTTTATCAATATCCATCAGAGAACTAAAACAAGATACTCTGCGGGTGATCCACTTGTAAGGTATAAGTTTATCAATATCCATCAGAGAACTAAAACTTCTTCACGCTGGGCATCTTTTTCTTCCCCGTATAAGTTTATCAATATCCATCAGAGAACTAAAACTCCGTGAATGGTGTAAACCCGTATTTATTTGTATAAGTTTATCAATATCCATCAGAGAAATAAAACGTGCTGCTGTTGCTCCTGCTGCTGTCCAATGTATAAGTTTATCAATATCCATCAGAGAACTAAAACCTTAAATCCATTATATCAGATCTTCCAAAAAAGTCAATATGCTATAATTCGATGAAGTCGGTCGGCGTCAGAAAATCCTCGGTCGCAGTCCTTTCTCCGACCATTATCAGCATCGAATTATACTGTTTTTCGGTCACCTGCATTACTCTTACCGAGCCTTTTGGCGGAAGATTGCCCGACAGTCTGCCTATATGCTTCCGCGCGTCGTCGTGGTTCTGCGTGATACGCGAATAGACCGAAAACTGGAGCATATCGTATCCGTCGTTTATCAGATATTTGCGGAACCTTGCGTATTCCTTCCGATCCTTTTTTGAAGCGACCGGAAGGTCGAACATCACTATTATCCTCATTGAACGGTCAATCATCGGTATCGTTGTAAATATCCTGTCTTATTATCTCCGGTATCTTCAGCTTTTTCGGAGACAGTTCGGTGATAGCGGTTGTGAGAGTGGAAACGTATTTGTCTATCGCGTTCCTCATCCGCATCTTTTTTCCGTCGAACAGCACGACGGTATTGACAAGCGCGGCAAGCTCGTTCTTTTGCGCTTTAGTTAAACCGTCCACAAGGTCTTCGCTGTTGTCTGACACCCACATATCGACGGCGGGGCGAAGCGGCTCCATCATATCGTCGGCAAGATTGAAAAAGTTTGATTCGTTGATATGATGTAAACCGAGGACACAGTTATACCCGTACGCCGCAAGCGTCTTTGCGACCGCGGAACGTATCACGGTATAACCGTAGTTCAGCGCCGCGTTCACCGCGTCGTCGTACATCCGTACAAACGTGACTCCGTACAGCCCGCGGAAAAATAAGCGCGCCGCTATCCCCTCCCTGTTGCCCGCGTCGCCGTCTGCGACTTCGTTTGAAAGCTCGACAAGTCTGTTGACCTTTTCCCGTTCTCCACCGCAAAGCGACAGGACCGCCGCCTGGTTGAGTATCTTCCGCCTTACTATCCTGTCCCAGATCAAGTCTCTGACGTCATCCGGCAGAGCTATTTGCTTGCGGATGACGCCGAGCGGACGGTAGTGTACAGTTTGCGGCAGGATGAGCGTTTCGGGCAGGTGTTTTTCGTTGCAGACGAGGATATGGACGCCCGCCGAGGTCAGTTGAGATATGGCGGGAACGGTGAGAACGGTCTGCTGATTGTCTATGACCACCGAATAAAGGTCCTCGATGGGTATAGACCTCTCACCGTCTTCTCCCGTTACGACCATCCAGTTCTGTCTGACCGTTATTCTTTCGCCTTTGTACACGGTAACGGTGCGGAACATATCTTTCCTCCGAGTTTTCCGAGCAGATCGACGGAGTATTTTTCGAGCCTGTCTTTTCGGGAAATATTTTTTGCTATGACATCTGCTTCATTTGCTTTTTTACAGTAAAAGGCAGATTGATTTATATTATAAACAGCCTTATAATACCCCTCGAACTTGAGTTCACCTTTGCCGCCGATTATCCTTATATAATCGTTCGCAAACAGATACGTAACGTGTTTTGAGTAGTCGGCAGGCAGGCTTTCCGCCTTGCGGTAAAGTTTTTTGTCCTTTTTCACAATATCCACAAAGCGTACGCCGCAGGTATGAGTCCTGCCCTCCGCGTCCTCGTAGACCTCTACGCAATAATACTTGAGCTGACCGAGGTTCGTGTAGTTCCCCTCACCTTTGTCAACACGGTAGAAGTTCGATACCGGACCTTCGTCGAAAGACAGTTTGCGTACGACTTTTCCGTTGCCGTCCCTGAAAAAGTCAAGTCCGTTTTCTTTGAGATAAGTTCCGAGCGTGTACTTTTCGTCCTTTCCGGCAAGAATGGCGGAAAGCCTTTCCTTCAGCGCCGCATCGTCGGTGTACAGTTTATCAAGCTGCTTTTCGTTTATTTCAGAGACGTTCCTGCGGCTTATTTTATGCGGCGCGCCGTCGATCTCAACGATCTTCAGCGGATTTGCGTCGGCAATAGTGCCTTTGTATTTCTTATCCTGCTTCTGTGAGGTGCGCGGGATATGCGGAGAAACCGTGAACGCTGAGTCATCCTTATACACTTCCGCCACCTTTTCGGCAAAGACCGCCTCGTCACCGTCAAAGAATCTCGCTTCTACCTCTTCGCGCAAGCGCGGAACGTACGCCGGAACACGCTTTTCCGAAAGAAGCAGCCTTTCGGTGTACTTTTCGTCGAAATAATAATATTTCTTCATTTTGGAAATACACGCGTTGAGGTAGTCCTCGTATTCTTTTGTCACGTTGCCCCTGTATTTCTTTTTGATCGCCTTGAGCCTGAGCGCGTCAGAACCTATTTCTATATAGGCTTTGGTGAGGTTGGCGGCAATGACGGCGTCAAGCGCGTGGTTGAGGTAAGTGCTTCTGTTCTTTTCCTCTTCGCCCCATTCGGTATTTCTGAACCATTCGCGGCGGAACTTTTGCGTGACCGCTCCCTTCACCGTGAAAACGTGCTGACCTTTATCCCCCGCAAAAACAAGCTTGCGGTCAAACAATCCGGCGATATATTTTGTGATGTAACGCGTATCGTTGATGTTTCTCGACTTCCATTCTCCGAGTATCTCCTCTGCTTCTTCTCCGTATATGGACTTGAGATTGCAGTAGGCGACCTTCTTTTTGCTGATTGGAGATTCTTTTCTCGAGTACAAATGGTTCACGAACGTGAGAAAAGCCTTTCCTTCCTCATCGTTCATATACATAAGAGGAGTGCGCTGACCTTTTTTCTGATTTTCTTCGGTAAAAACAAGTACCTTGTTATTCAGCGTGTTGTCGAGAATGAGAGAGTACGGAACGATATGGTCAATCTCATACGCGTGGTCGCGGTTCGCGACGACGGCTTTCATTTCTCCGAGCGGTTTGAGGCTATACGCGCACTTACCCTCCTGCTCCTCGTACAATTTGTATCTTTCTACCATTGCCGGAGTGACGTACCCCTTATCTATCAGGAGCATTTCGGATATTTTTTCGACGATCCCTTCCTTATCTTTTGCGTTCTTTTTTATAGTCCTCTCTATGTCCTTTCGCATCTCAACGCTCTTGCCGAGTTCGCTTGCGACCTCTATAACAATATCTTTAGGCGAACCGTAAACATCTATTATGGCGTTCACGATCTTTCGGGTTTCGTTGACCGCTTTGAAAACCACACGATTGTCGCGAATCTCCGAGTCCTCTATCGCGGACGGAGGAAGCTTAACAAAACGTCTTTCGTCCGATTCCGCCTTTTGGGCTTCGACGATCTTTGCCTGAAAATTGCCGTAGATATCGCCGTTTTTGAATGCTTCGATCGAATCGCACATATATTTATAGCTTACCGCGGACGTGCCTCCGACCTTCTTTCCGGAAAAAGCTTTGATCAGAGCTTCGTCGATACCCGCGTTCTTCATTTCCTTGACGCGTCTTTTCGGTGTCTGATATTTCGATATAAGCTCTCCTATACTGTGGAGGAGCGAAGGTCTTTCCACGTCGAACTGCTCTTCGGAAATGATCTGTTCCCAATCCATTCCCGCGGCTTCTACGCTCTTTTTCGCCATCGACATGAATTTGATCGCCTTATTGAGCGCTTTATCGTCCGAGTTTTCACTCTTATACAACTGATAGCCGTGCTTTTTCAGTATTCTTTTGACCTCGGTCATATTCATACTTGCGTTGTGAAGCAGGTTCTCGACTATTTCGCAGGCGACCTCTTTAGGCAAGTCGTATTCTCCAGTGTCCTTGTTGACGAAACGGTACTGCGA
Organism: uncultured Ruminococcus sp.; assembly: GCA_902785485.1. Lineage (GTDB taxonomy): Bacteria > Bacillota > Clostridia > Oscillospirales > CAG-272 > RUG13077. The sequence goes on from CACZZA010000010.1 coordinate 22,717, forward strand.
AAGAGTATTAGTAACGGCAAACACGTCAGAAATGACGGTCCCTCTGAAACCGCGTTCGAGATCTTTATAATAAGGACATTTCCCGAGCGTTTCGATAAATCCGTGATACCTGCGCGTGCTGTCGTTCGGATCTCCCGGTCCGTCTTCAAAATCACGCTGGTCGAATATAATAGAGACCGTGCGGTCGATGTTCAAACGATTGAGACAGGGATAATATCCTCTCTGCGCAGCAAGGAGTTTTTCAGCTTCTTCTTTGAGCAGATCTCTGCGAATGAGGAGATAAGGCTCATCGCCTCCCGAACGGTTTCTGAATTTGACGAATCCGTCCGCGTTTTTGTTTTCAAGCAGATATTCGGAAACGATACGCTTTCCGCTTTCACGGAATGCTTTTTCAAACAGATTTGCGGCAGTCGCGTTCTTTCCCGCCTCTTCGTCGTCCGGATCGACCTCATAAAAATCTCTGTATCCGCGGTGATTACAGGTATGCACAAGGCATTTATACAGTTCCGCGGGAGAAAGTTTTCTATCAAGTCCCGCAACTTTCAGCGAGTAAACATCGTCGTCCTTGACGTCGGCATAATCGTCGTTGAATGTCCCGTTGATAAGACCATGTTCTGAAAATGATTTTTCAGCATTTTTCTGCGGTTGGCTCTGCGGCGTTCTATCCTTCGAACTCCGCGAAATCCCCTGCGCCCCTTGCAGAGCGATTCGCTCGTCTTTTCGTTCTCTCCCGACTGGAAGATCCTCGTGCCGAAATCTTCTATCCTGGCGGGGTGTCCATCCTCTTTTTCCGAGATGACAGCCCATCCTATTGAGCCAATTCCGATGTCAAGTCCGATCCTGTAATTCATTTTTTTGTTCCTTCCTATTGACAATTTATGTTTTTTGTATTATAATCAAAGCAACTTAGAAGTGTTGACGTGTAAGTTTATCAACATCCATCAGAGATAACAATATTGAAGACGTATAGGTTTATCAATATCCATCAATGAGTTCTAAGATAAGGCATTATGCCGCGGGGTATGGTGGTAACCTCATAAGCGATCCACCCCTTAACAGGTCTGTAACGCGTCGGAAACGGCGCGTTTTTGTTTTTTTTCCAAATATTATTATACAAGAAAAATCAGTCATTTTCAATATCATTTTTTGCAAAATCGTCATTTCGATGGGACATAAATGTCCCATCCTACACTAAAAAATGCGTTTTTGTTGACAAGGCGTGAGAAATCGGAGTACAATATCATCCGAAAGGGGGGCGGAAAGCATGGGCAAATATCTGACGGCGCGGGAGATCGCGGCGGCGGTCGGTGGGACCGGAGCGGCGAAAGCGGCGGGAGCGGCGGATGCGTCCGGGAGGATCGTGAGAGCGGCGAAGCGGCTCGGGGAGAGGCGGCGCATTCCGGTCGAGGGAATGATCGAAGATCAGGGCGATCCGCGGCTCGCGGGACTGCTATACGGGAGGTATCCCGTTTCGTACAACGCGTGCGAGTGTGTCGCCGTCTACAACGCGCTTTATTCCGCGGGGCGGAACGTCTCTTTCGCCGACCTTCTGACCGAGTTTGAAGAAAACGGGATCGTCGGGTATTTCCTTTTCGGCAAACGCAGTCCTTTCGTAGGCAAATTCGGCTCTAATCCGCGCAAGATAGCGCGGGCGCTCGGTCATTACGGGATCGCTTACGAACGTACACGGCGTGAGAAGACCTACCGCGAGCTGTTGAAAAACGGAGACGCCTTTATCGCGTCTTTCATCAACGGAGGCAATATCTTCCGCGGGGTCCACACCTTCTTTTTCACGCGCGAGGGGGACTCCTTCCGCGTGTACAACGGCTACGGCAAACGCGTTTGCCGCGACTTCGACGAAGTGAAGTCCGGCTCGCGCTTTATCATGGGATACGCGTTATCCCTCCCGTTCTGAAGCGGAACGGCAATAAAAAAGGCTGAGATCCGGGCGTTTTTGCCTTTTTCTCAGCCTGTTTTTAGTATGTATCTCAGTTTTTTGCGGCGGGTTTTTCGGTCTTTATCTCTCCCGCTTTGGTGAGGGTCAGCTTGGTTATGGCGGGTCCGATCAGTTCGTAAATTAACGTCGCGCAGAGGATGACCGCGCGTATCTGCGCCCCGTGGTCGGGGATGACCTGTGTCGCGACGAGGGAAAGACCTATCGCCACGCCCGCCTGAGGAATGAGCGCGGGTCCGAGGTACTTAGCCACCGCCTTATCCGCCTTCGAGATCTTCGCGCCGAATGCCGTACCGAAGATCTTGCCGACGATGCGCAGGACGAGGTAAATAACTCCGATGACCCCTATTCCCGGCAAAGCCGAGAGGTCGAGGTCAGCGCCCGAAAGCACGAAAAAGAGCATAAATATCGGCGGGGTGATCGAGTCGGCGAGCGAGAAGACGGCGTCGCTCTCGCTCGAGAAGTTGGCGACCGACGCGCCGAGCGCCATACAGAGCAGAAGCGAAGAAAAACCGAAATATTCGGCTATCCCGACTCCCGCGAACACGAAAGCGACGGTAAGCGAAAGCCTGTTTCCGGGCTTCTTGAAATACCGCAGCGGGATGAGGAACACGAGTCCGAGCAAAAATCCGACGATCAGCGCGCCTCCGATCTCATACAGCGGCGACAGTATCGCCTCGGAGACGGAAATATCGCTCCCCGAAAGGCTCTTTGCGACCGAGACCGCCGCGGAGAAGAATATCAGCGCCGTCGCGTCGTCGATGGCGACGACGGACAACAGCGTTTCGGTGACGGGTCCCTTGGCTCTGTACTGCCTTATGACCATTACCGTCGCCGCCGGAGCGGTCGCCGCGGCGATAGCGCCGAGCGAAAGCGAGAACGGCAGAGACGAGCCTGCGACGAGGAGTCCTATAACGACGAAAACCACCGCGAAAAACGACTCGAATACCGCAATTATTATCGGAGACATACCGACGCGTTTGAAATATGAGATCTTGAACTCTCCGCCGACCGAAAACGCGATAAATCCGAGCGCGGCGGACGAAATGACCGACATCGACGCGACCACGTTCTCCGGCAGGATCGCGATATTCCAAGGAAGCAGTCGCATGACCGGCCCTAAGAGCAGACCCGCGACAAGGTAGCCGGTGACGTTGGGGAGCTTGCAGTGCTTCGCCAGTCTGCCGAACGCCATGCCGAAGAAGATCATCAGCGCGAGATACAAAAGGGTGTTCAGTTCCATTATTTATCGACTTCCTCTATATTGACGACACACATGATGCCTGTATCGGGTTTTGACCAGCCGCCGGTCTCCTCGTCGAGGATGGTGCGGATGAGCGGTATTTTTTCTTTTTCGGTCATAACGAGGATGGTCTTGCTCTCCTTCCTCGCCGGGTCGAGGAGCATACGGAACGATGCGAGAAAATGCGGCTCGTCGTCCTCGAGAGAATGCGCGAGTCCGGTGCTGTTCAGTATCGTCGCGTGCAGATCCTCGTCGCAGAAGCGGCGAAGGACGTCGCGGAGACACTCGATCTTGTTCAGAACGATGATAACGAGTTTCATAAGCGATCTCCTTTATCTTTGAATGCAAAGGGCGCGTTCTTGAGTCTGAACACGCCCTTTATTATTGCTTTTATTTGTCGGATCAAAGCTCCGCGAAGTATTTGATGGTGCGGACCATCTGGCTGGTGTAGGAGTTCTCGTTGTCATACCAGGAAACTACCTGTACCTGATACAGATCGTCTGCGATCTTGTTGACCATCGTCTGGGTGGCGTCGAACAGCGAGCCGTAGGTGATGCCGATGATGTCGGACGAAACGAGTTCTTCCTCGGTGTAACCGAACGAAGCGGAGGACTGAGCCTTCATAGCCGCGTTGATGCCCTCTTTGGTGATGTCCTTGCCCTTGACTACCGCTACGAGGATCGTGGTGGAGCCGGTCGGAACGGGAACGCGCTGAGCCGAGCCGATGAGTTTGCCGTTAAGCTCGGGGATGACAAGGCCGATAGCCTTAGCCGCGCCGGTGGAGTTCGGAACGATGTTGACCGCTGCTGCTCTTGCGCGGCGGAGATCGCCTTTTCTGTGCGGACCGTCGAGGACCATCTGGTCGCCGGTGAAAGCGTGGATGGTGGACATGATACCGCTCTGGATGGGAGCGTAATCGTTCAGAGCCTTAGCCATGGGAGCGAGGCAGTTGGTGGTGCAGGATGCCGCCGAGATGATCTTGTCCTCTTTGGTGAGGGTCTTCTCGTTGACAGAGTAAACGATGGTGGGAAGGTCGTTGCCCGCGGGAGCGGAGATGACGACTTTCTTTGCGCCCGCGTCGATGTGAGCCTGCGCTTTATCTTTGGAAGTGTAGAAACCGGTGCATTCGAGAACTACGTCGACGCCGATCTGTCCCCAAGGAAGGTCAGCCGCGTTTTTCTCCGCGTAGATCTTGATGGTCTTGCCGTTTACGGTGATGGAATCCTCACCCGCCGAAACGGTGTCGGCGAGAGCGTATCTGCCCTGAGCAGAGTCGTATTTGAGAAGATGCGCGAGCATCTTGGGGCTGGTAAGGTCGTTGATAGCGACTACTTCGTAGCCCTCTGCGCCGAACATCTGTCTGAACGCAAGACGTCCGATGCGTCCGAATCCGTTGATTGCAACTTTTATTGCCATGTTTTTTTCCTCCGAAAATATTTTTTTCCAACCTTTATTTTACTTCAAAAAACGTTAGAATACAATAGGTTTTGAAAAATTTTTCTTTTTTTGTTATATTTATCATTTCGGACTTGATTACGGACGATTTATTTGTTATAATTTCTTCAACGAGGTATGATATGATTGAATTTTGTTTTGACACCCTAAGCCAGCCGGTGATACTGTGCGACGACAACGGAAAGATCGTTTACAAAAACACCGCGGCTAAAAAACGAATACCGTACCCGAGAGTCGGTTCGAGGCTCCTTTTTTCCTCCGCCGATCCGTATTCCGCTCGAAAGAGCGGTTTTGTCAAGCTCGGATTTCCCGACCCGTACGGCACGGCGCTCCGTTTTACATACAAAGGACTGACCGCCCTTCTGATCTCGCCGCTCGCCGCCTTTGCAAACGATAACTCCGCGCGCTTCGGCGCTTTCAGGGAGCTTTCTCTCGATTTTTCTCCGGAGCTGTTCGATCTGATAAACGGGAAAAAATCCCGCGTCGCAAAGGTCTTACGCGAAGAAAAAGCGGAAAAGCTTCTCGCGTCGTTTCTGTCCGACTCCTACGTCAAAGAGGGGACATTGTTTTCTCCCAAGGGACTGTACGCCGAAAAAGTGTACGACATCGTGATCAGGAACGCACGCGCTGTGCTTCCCAAGCTCGGATACCGTTTCTCAGCCGAAGTCGACTTGGGCGAGCTTGACCGCGGAGCCTCGCTCGATTGCGGAAGGAGTTCGTTCGTTTTTCTATCGCTCCTTCTGTTTGCCCTCTCGTCTTCCGCGGACGGGGCGTGCTATGCAAAGATCACGTCTTTTTCCGATTTCATCCGGAACGAATTCCGCTTTACGCAAAACGCGGAGAGCGACATATTCGGAGAGGGACTCGGAGAGTTCATACAAGCCTTCCCCGACCGTTCTTTCCTGCTCGCGCTGACAGATTCGCTCTGCCGCCTGCTCGGCTGGAGGATACGCTATTCCGTCAGGCGGGACCGCGTTCCCGATACGGTCTTGTACGTCGACGTCACGCCGCTGAAGGATGCCTCTTTCAGAGAATCGTCAAAGCTTTCCGAAAACGAAGCATTCGCGCGAGAATTCGTGTCCGCTCTGCTGTCCGCACTGTTTTGAGAATAATAAGAAGACCCGTCCGCGTTCTGTAACGAGCGCGGACGGTTTTTCCTTTTCTCTATTTTCTGTACCAGGTAAAGTCGACCTTGCAATCCCGCGCGGGGATAAACTCGACGGAGGCGATCTCCGTATCGGGACGCTTGTCCTCAAATTGAGTGCGGAAATACGTCTTGCCGTTTTTCCTCAAAGGGATCACCGAATAGCATATCTCTCCGAGCGCCACTTCGTCGGTGGACGAACGGCCGTATTTCTCGGCAAACTCCTTCAGGGTGACGGGCATATCCTCGTTCGAGATGTTCGTGCCGTATTTGACCGGGAACAGCTCGACGCTCCCGTCGGAATAGGTGACTTTGTAGTCGCCGAGACGGCAGGCTTTTTCGTCGATGAATTTTCCGCAGTAAAACGGCTCGTAGGGCATAAAAACGTCGGTATTATGCTCGAACACGACGGCGTGTCCGTTGCCGAAATGACGTCTGTACGCCTCTTCGTAGGTCAGATAAAGCACCCGCTCGTTGTCGGGCGTGTCGTAGGTCTTGCTCCAGAACGCGTACGCGCCGAAAATAATGCGCATGAACTGGCAGTTGCGCTGCATATATTCGGTCTCGTTGCTCCCCCAGTTCGAGAACGAGCCGCCGAGGACCTTGCCGCGGCTCTTTCTTCTGCGCCACGCCTCAAAGCGGTCGAGCGAGAGGTTGCCGTACACTACGGGAAATCCGTGCGTATGGTAAACGAAGTCGTACTGCTCGCCGAAAGAATGGTACCAGTGGAGCATTATGACGTCGTTCGGGATCATGTACTGACACAGGAACAGCGGCGGATATTCCTTGTTCGGACGTCTGCTCCCCGCGCCTCCGTAGGTGCGCCCCCTCGTCAGTACGACGGGAAGGAGCTTTTCGCCCCACATCATAGTTTTTATCCCGCGTTCGGCGAGATAGTCGTGTATTTTGGTAATATCCTGAGCGTAAAGCTCGTCCGGATGCTTGTCCCTGCACCTCGGGCAGAGTCCGACGGAATAAAGCTCGTCGTGTCCGATGTTGACGACCTCCGGCTGAAAGACGTCGATGATCTCGTCGAGAATATCGAAAACGATCTTGTACGTATCGGGATGGTTCGGGCAGTAGGTGTCGGGGTACGGATCCTCCTCGCGTTCGCGGATCTCGGGATGCGCAAGGCAGATGTAGTCCGTGTGCGACATCGTCGGCGCCTCGGGATATACCTTCAGTCCGCGATAGCGCGCGTAATCTATAAGCTCGCGCACCTCATCCTGAGTCAGGATATCGCCGTCGCCGTTCTCGGTGTGGATCGAATCCTTCGCCCACGGAAAGCCCTTCTGTATTTCAAGCGTGCGGTCGGAATACTTGTGAGTTTCCTCCGCGAACGCTCTCCACGCCTCGTTTATCTCGGGATGGCGCTTGTACTCCATCGCGCCGCCGATCTCGACCGAAAGATAGTTGTATTTGTAGTAGGCGAGCGTGTCGACCATATTCTTGAAGTCGGAAAAGAATTTCCGTCCCGGGAGATAAACGCGGTAGCCGCGGAATTCACAGTCGGGCGAGTCCTCGAGCTTACCCGTGCAAAGTTCTCCAAACTCGCAGAGTTGAAGCAGAGTCACCCCTCCGTAGATCACGTGTCCCGAAACGACGATCTCACAGTCCCTCACGTCGATCGAGTAGCTTTCGCCCTCTCCGGGAACGAAACGGATGCTCTTTACGGTCCCGTCTTCCGCGCCGAACCGCTCGGCGCATTCAAGCGCAACGTCGCGCGCGTACCCTTCCCCTTCTACCGTGATATTCTTGCATAAGCGTACCGGATCTCCGTCAAGTTTTTTGTCGATCTCGAAAAACATAAGCCAACACCCCTTTCGGTATTATTATGCAATAGAATACGGTTTTTGTCAATCATAAAAACAACGTCTTTCTGCAAAACCGTACGCTTGTGAAAAACAGATTTATTCCACGCTGAATTTTTGCCTGCTTCAAAAGGTTGGAAAAATGTGCGGCTGTAAAATACGTTATGCGTTAAGACCGAGCGGCAAATCGAATATTATTAGGGTGCATAAGAACGCTAAACAAGAATTCAGCGGAGGAACGGGAGCGCGGGAACCTTTTTAGACAAAAAGGTTCCCGCACCCTCCAAAAACCTTGCAGAGGAGAGGAATATAAACAAGAATTTAGCAAAGTAAACATAATAACAAACAAGAGCCTCCATCCCCTGTCCGTCATCCTCGAGGGAGCTGTCGCAACGGCGACCGAAGGATCTGGACAGGGTAGATAGAAAGGTGAGCGGAAAGGCAAAATCACAAACGATAGCCACAGACTTCACCTTTCAAAAATATGGAGACGATCGCCACCGAGGCTCCTTCCGGGAGGGAGCTGGCTGTCGGGATATACGGTTCCCGACAGACTGAGGGAGCCTGCGTCACAAATGCTTGCATATACGGTTTATCCCCTC
>CACZZA010000011.1:0-17307 GCA_902785485.1 uncultured Ruminococcus sp.
TGCGGCGGAAGTGCCTCCTAACCCCCTCCTCGTTGCCCTTTCTTTGCGCACTTTCTTTCGGCAACCGAAAGAAAGTGCGAGAACAAACGTTCTCCGCAATAACGTTCTAATTCCACTACGTCATAGAATAACGCGTCCGCACCGTTTTTCTATGACTCGCCCTCTATATTCTTGTTTATACTCCTTTTCCTCCGAAAGGTTTGAAGAGAGCGCGAGAGGGACTTTCCTTAAAAGTCCCTCTCGCTTATTATTTATTTTTCTTCTCTGTTTTTGACTTGTGACGGCGATACGCCGTACTTCTTCTTGAATATTTTGGAGAACGCGAAAATATCGTCGTAGCCGACGCTGGACGCGACCTCTCCGACGGTATAGTTGCCGGACGCGAGGAGCGCTTTTGCGCGTTCGAGCCGGTAGGTGACGAGGTATTTCTGCGGGCTGACGCCGGTATATTTGGTAAAGATCCTTGAAAAATACCTGCGGTCGATGCCGAGGTCCTTGGAGATGCCGTCTATCGTGATATGCGAGAAATAGTTTGCGGCGATATAGTCCGCCGCCTTGATGCAATACTGCGCGACAGGGTTGTCATACCGTCCGGGATCGTTGGCGCGGAGCAGTCTGTCGAAGATATTATAAAGTCTTGCGCAGAGGTAGGTCGCGGGGACGCCCTCGTCGCGGTCGAGTCTGCGTATGTCGTCGAAGATGCCGTAAAGCTCGGGCGCGTAGAGCGAATGTACGTCCTCTGTGAAACCGCACAGCGACAGCAGCTCGGCGGCGCGTTCACCCTCGAACGAGATCCACGAATAGCTCCACGGCTCGTCCTTGTCCGCCTGGTGCTTGATGACGGTCCCCGGACGGGTCAGGAACAGATGCTGTTTTTCGATGTGTTCGGTCTTGCCTCCGCAGATGATCTTCCCCTTCCCCGAAAGGACGTAATGAAGATTGAACACCTCCGGCACGGACGGACCCCAGTATCCGCCCGGGTTGCGCTGATGCCAGCCGCAGCGGATGGGATTGACGTCTGTCAGGCGCATATTGTTCACCCAAAAGACGTGCATATTGGAAACGTCGGAAGAATGGATAGCCATATTCATCACCGCCTCGGTGACATTATAACATAAAACCTTGCAAAAAGTCAATGTATTTTTGACCTTTAAGGTGATAAAATCACAATAGAGGGAAATCGCGTCAGTTCCCGGGCGAAAAACGCAAGACTTGACAAAACGGACGCTTACATCTATAATCATAATTGTTAAAATATATTTCCGTAAGGAGAGTATCACAATGGAAAACGCAATCGACATAGCGAAAAAATTTGCGCTCACCTCCGAACCGGTCAAGGCGGAAGGCTTCGGAAGCGGACACATCAACTCGACATATCGGCTCGAGTGCGAGGACGGATCGGTCTACCTGCTGCAAAAGATCAACAACCACGTTTTTGCGGACGTTGACGGTCTGATGAACAACATCGACCTCGTGACCTCATTCCTTCGCAAGAAGATAGAAGCGCGCGGAGGCGATCCGATGCGCGAGACCCGCAACATCATCAAGACGAAGGACGGAAAGAACTACTATCAAAGCGAAGACGGAACGTATTGGAGGGTGTTCGTGTTCATCGACCATACGATCGTCCTTCAGGTAGTAGAGGAGCCGAAGCATTTTTACTACGCGGGAAAAGCGTTCGGCAACTTCCAGAAGCTCCTTGCAGACTTCCCTGCCGAAAAGCTGACCGAGACCATCCCGAATTTCCACAACACCGTTTCGCGTTACCGCGATTTTGAAAGACAGATCGCCGAGAACCGCAGCGGACGCGCAGAAGAGTGCGCCAAAGAGATCGCGTTCGCCCGCAGATACGACTGGGTGGCGCGAACACTTTATCCGCTGATCGCAAAGGGCGAGCTTCCCCTTCGCGTCACGCACAACGACACCAAGCTCAACAACGTCATGCTCGACGAAAAGACGGGCGAGCCTGTCTGCGTGATCGACCTTGATACCGTAATGCCGGGTCTTTCGCTCTACGATTTCGGCGACAGTATGCGTTTCGGCACCAACCCCGCCGCGGAGGACGAAAAGGATCTCGACAAAGTCTACTGTGACCTCAACCTGTTCGAGCAGTACGCCAAAGGCTTCCTTGAGGAATGCGGCGACTCGCTCACAAAGCGTGAGATAGAACTCCTGCCGATGTCGTCGATCACGATGACCTACGAATGCGGCATCCGTTTCCTCGCGGACTTCGTCGACGGAGACCACTACTTCAAGACCGAGCGTCCCGAACACAACCTCGACCGCGCGCGCACGCAGTTCAAGCTCGTTGCGGATATGGAAACAAAACTTGACGAGATGCATAAGATCGTCGCAAAATACGTTTGAAAGAGGGTTTTTTCAATGGAAAAACGTTATTATGAACCCGCGCTTATAGTTATGGCGGCGGGAATGGGCAGCCGTTTCGGAGGACTCAAGCAGATCACTCCTCTGGGTCCCTGCGGCGAAATGATAATAGACTATTCGGTCCACGACGCGCTCGAGGCGGGCTTCAAAAGAGTCGTGTTCGTCATCAAACACGAGATCGAGGAGCTGTTCAAAGAGATGGTCGGGAGCCGCATAGAAAAATACTGCGACGTGGACTACGTTTTTCAGGAGCTTGACGAGCTTCCGGAAGGCTATTCCATCCCCGAAGGACGCAAAAAACCCTACGGGACCGGACACGCGGTCTGGTGCTGCAGGAACGTCGTCAAGGGTCCGTTCGCGGTCATCAACTCCGACGACTACTACGGCAAAGAGGGTTTTCGCAAGCTGTACGAATTCATCACCGCTCCTTCGGCCGACGGGAAAAAACACCTCGCGATGGCGGGATATATACTTGAAAACACGCTGACCGAGAACGGCTCGGTCTCCCGCGGCGTCTGCGAGATCGACAAGGACGGCAAGATAATCTCGCTCGTCGAACGCACGAAGATCGAGCTTCGCGACGGAAAAGCGATGTTCACCGAAGACGACGGCGAAAGCTGGACCGAACTCGACAAAAAAGCATACGTTTCGATGAACTGCTGGGGCTTCCCCGCCGGCGTGTTCCCTTATTTTGAGAAAAAATTCATTGAATTTATGGACAATATCGGCTCAAATCCCGTCAAAGCGGAGTTTTATCTGCCCTTCATCGCCAACGCGATGGCTGCGGAAGGACTTGCGGACATCACCGTTCTTCCGACCCACGACAGATGGTACGGCGTGACCTATCCCGAAGACAAAGAGAAGGTCATGGCGGCGCTGAAAAAGATGGCGGATGACGGAGTGTACGCGACTCCGGTCTGGAAAAAATGAGTCCCACGCCGTTTTGCGGCGGATGAACGGCGCGTTTTGCGCCGGCATACGAGCTTCGATAAGTAACGCCGGGTGTCTTCAACTGACATCCGGCGTTTTTCCGCGCTTTTTTCGTGATTTTTTTTGTAAAACCGGTTGCCTTTTGCGTATAATAATGCTATAATAATTTTAATTATAATTATAATGGGTAATTGTCCCTTGTTCAAAAGCGGATAAACGCCCGGACAACAAAAAAATAACGTCAGAAGGAGGAAACAAAGTGCTGAAAAAACTGATCTCGCAGATAAAGACCACAGCCTTTACAAGGGCGTTCCTGTATAAATGCGTCCCCGTGGCGCTCGGTGTGATCTGTATGGCGCTTCTCGCCTTCTTTACCTCGAAAGACCCGGACAACGCTCCGAGACTATGTCTCACGTTCGCCGCTCTGTATCTCATTTCCGTCGCCCTGTTCATCGTGATCCGCTCGGTCACCGAGCGTCAGATAAACAAAAAAGCGGGCGGAGAGATCGAGCCTCTCGTCGGAAATATGACGCTCGAACTCATGCACAGTATCTATATGCCTATGATAATATGCGACATGAACGGCAAGATGCTGTGGTTCAACCGCGCGTTCGGCGCGCTTTCCGGCACGAAAAGCGGATTTTTCGGCAAAAACATAAAACTCATCTGCGGAGTGCCTTTGTCCCACATCAATTCCTCCGACGCTCCCGTTGACGGGATCGAGGCGACGGCGTTCGACACACGCTTCAAAATAAAGGGGTATCCGATACAGACCGCGGAAAAACGTTTCTGCATAACGGTCTGGAACGACATTTCGTCTCTTGACTCCGCGCTCCGTGAACTGAACGAGCGCAACACCGTCATAGCGTATATCACGGTAGACAACCTCGAAGAGCTTCTTTCGCACATACAGGACAAGTACAGGGAAGTCACTAACGAGATCGCGTCGATCTTAGGCGGTTGGGCGGAATCGGTCGAAGGCGTTATCAAAGAGTTCCAGCGCGACAGATATATTTTCATGTTCCACGAAAAATATCTCCCTCCGCTCATCAATTCCAAATTCGCGATCCTTGACAGCATCCGAAACGTCCGCGTCGGCGCGGGAAGCCTGCCCGTCACGGTGTCGATAGGCATCTCGGCGTGCGGAGACAGCCTTGCCGAACGCGAAAAGAACGCGCAGGCGGCGCTCGATATGGCGCTCCAGCGCGGAGGCGACCAGGCGGTCATTAAGGAAGAAAACGATATGAAGATCTTCGGCGGACGCACACAGAGCGTGCAGAAGCGCACGAAGGTCCGTTCCAGAGTCACCGCGAACGAGCTTGTCACGCTGATCGCCGAAAGCGGGAACGTCCTCATCATGGGACACGTAAATCCCGACTACGACTGCTTCGGCGCCGATATAGGCGTCGCGCGTATCGCGAAGTTCTGCGGAAACCGCGTCAACATAGTGATCGACAGGGAAGACCGCAACATCGCGCGGTGCTTCGACTATCTCGCTTCGCTTCAGGATTACGAACACCTTTTCGTATCCCCCCACGAGGCGCTCGACCTCGTAAGACACGACACGCTCCTCGTCATCGTCGACGTCAACAATCCCAAACAATTCCAGGCTCCCGAGCTTGCCGAAAACGTAGACAGGATAGTTTATATCGACCACCACAGAAAGACGACGGAGTTCAAGACGAAGCCGCTCATCGCTTATATAGAGCCGTCCGCTTCGAGCGCCTGCGAGCTTGTCGCGGAGCTGCTTGAACAGACGCTGACCGCGGGCATGCTTCCGCACGAGGAAGCGAACCTGCTTCTCGCGGGCATCATGCTCGACACGAAACAGTTCACGAAAAACACGGGCGTACGCACCTTCGGAGCGGGATTTTACCTGCAAAACGAGGGAGCGAACCCGCAGACGGCGCAGGTGCTGTTCAAGTCCGAGCTTGACGAACTGAAACGCGAAGCCTCGTTCGAGTCGAACGTCAAAATATACAAAGGCATATACGCCATCACCACGAACACGGTGATCGACACGACGTCGGACGATATGCGCGACAGAGTCGCGGCGGCGAAGGCGGCGGACAAGCTGCTTTCGGTCGACAAGGTCGAAGCGTCGTTCGCGATCTGTTCGATAGAAGGCACGGTCTACATTTCCGCGCGCAGCGCCGGAAAAGTCAACGTACAGGTGATACTTGAAAAACTCGGCGGCGGCGGCCGTTTCGACGCCGCGGCGACACAGCTCAAAGAGACGAGAGTTTCCGAGGCTCTCGAGCTTCTCAAGGGCGCGATAGACGAATACTCGGAAAACAGCTGACAAAGGAGATTAACTGAAATGAAAGTCATACTTACACAGGACGTAAAAGCGCAGGGCAAAAAAGGCGACCTCATCAACGTTTCGGACGGATACGCCCGCAACTTCCTGCTCAAAAAAGGACTCGCGGTCGAAGCCGACGCCAAAGCTCTCAACGAGCTGAAAAACAAGGAAGCGGCGAGACTTCACCGCATCGAAGTCGAAAAAGCGGAAGCAAAAGAGACCGCGGAAAAGTTGACCGGTCTGCTCGTCAAGATCAAAGCCAAGGCGGGCGACGACGGAAGACTGTTCGGCTCCGTCACGAGCGCGGACATCGCCGAAAAGCTCAAAGAGCAGTTCGACGTCACCGTCGACAAACGCAAGATCTCTCTCAGCGAACCCATCAAGACCTTCGGAACGCACACCGTAGATATAAAACTCTATCCCGAGATCACAGGCAAAGTCAACGTCCTCGTAGCAAGCGAAGGCAACTGATATGGCTGAAGATATTATCGGCAGAAGGCTCCCGTTCTCGCTCGACGCCGAGCAGGCGGTCCTCGGGTCGCTCCTTATAGACCCGGGATGCTTCGACGAAATAGTCGACGAAGTGAACGAGGAAGACTTTTACAGCAACGAAAACAAAGAGATCTTCCGCGCGATGAAGGCGATGTACCTGACGAGCCGCTCGATAGACGCGGTCACGCTGATCGACGAGCTTGTGAAGGCGGGCGTATATCAGACGATGCAGCTCTCCGACTCGTACATCAAGGAAGTCCTGCGCGCCGTGCCGTCCTCGGCGAACGTGCGCGACTACGCCCGTATAGTCAGGGAAAAAGCGCTCCTGCGCAGCCTTATTTCGGCTTGTTCGGACATTTCCGATTCCGCTTTCGCGGAGCAGGACAGCGTCGCCACCGTCCTCGAGAACGCCGAAAACCGCATTTTCAATATAGTTCAGGGCAACGAGAGAAAAGAACTCGTCCACATCCGCGAGGTACTCAAAACCACCCTCGACGATCTGCAGAAGCTCTCCGCCGACCCGGACGCCGCGCAGGGAACTCAGACGGGATTTTCCGAGCTTGACAACGTTCTCGTCGGAATGGGCAAGGGCGACGTCATCATCGTCGGCGCGCGACCCGGTATGGGCAAAACGAGCTTCGTACTCAACATAGCGACCAACGTCGCCAAAAAATACAAGAAAAAGGTCTGCGTTTTCTCGCTTGAAATGTCGAAAGAACAGCTCGTATCGCGTATGCTGTCGAGCGAAGGACTCGTCGACAGCCGCAACATCCGTTCCGGCAAGCTCTCGTTCGAGGAATGGAACAGCCTTACTCACACGGCGGCGGAACTCGCCGAATGTGACATCCTGATCGACGACACCTCGAGCGTGACGATCTCCGCCATAAAAGCAAAGCTCCACAAGGTCAAGGACCTCGGACTCGTCATCATCGACTATCTCCAGCTGATGCAGGGCGAATCCTCGAGAAAGAGCGACAGCAAGGCGGTGGAGGTCGGAGACATCTCCCGCGCGATGAAGCTGATGGCGAAGGAGCTTGGAGTTCCGGTCATCTGCTGCGCCCAGCTCTCCCGTGAAAACGAAAAACGCACCGACAAGCGCCCGATGCTCTCCGAGCTGCGAGACTCCGGCTCCATCGAGCAGGACGCCGACGTCGTTATCTTCCTTTACAGAAACGAATACTACAAGACCGGACCCACCGAGGACGAAAAGAGCGCGGCTGAAGTCATAGTCGCGAAAAACCGTCACGGCGCGGTCAAGAACGTCAAGGTCGGATGGATCCCGCAGTACACCAAATTCATCTCGATCGCCTCCGACGGAAGCCTTCCGGAATGAAAGACTCGAAACATACCGCGTCTTTTCTCGCAAAAGTCCGCGGAACGCTCGACAGATACCGTATGCTCGAGGGCAAGGAAGGAGTTACGGTCGCATACTCGGGCGGCAAAGACTCGGTCGCTCTGCTGTACACGCTGTATTTGCTGAAAGACGAATACGGGTTTACTCTCCGCGCGCTCCACGTCAACCATTCGATACGCGGAGAGGAGGCGGACCGCGACGAAGAGACCTGCCGCGAGTTCTGTCTCAGAAAGGGCATCCCGTTCGACTCGGTACGCGTCGACGTGCCGTCCTTCGCCCGGGAAAACTCCCTCGGGACCGAAGAAGCGGCGCGCATCTTACGCTACCGTGAATTCGATAAGCTGACGGACGGAAAAAACGTCGTCGCGACGGCTCACACCGCATCCGACAACCTCGAAACGCTGATATTCAACCTCTGCCGCGGCACTTCCGCCGACGGTCTGAGAGGGATCCCGCCGGTACGCGGCGGATACGTTCGTCCGCTTATAGACGCAACGTCGGACGAGGTGATGGCTCTCGTGACCGAAAACGCCCTTCCGTACGTCTTCGATTCGACGAATTCCGACGAAAGCTACACCCGCAATTTTATCCGCGCGAAGATCTCGCCGCTCCTGAAGGAGATCAATCCAAGCGTCGAGGGCAACGCCCGTTCGACGTCCGACTGTATCTCAAAAGACAGGGAGCATTTTCAAAACGAGGTCGGAAAGCACAAAAACGAACGCTCGACAAAAGCCCTCGCCGCGCTCGACGACGCTGTCCTGTCGAGGCTGGTCGTAAAGCTGTATTCGGAAACGGGAGACAGCGGACAGCTCTCATACCGCAACGTCTGCGACGTCATCGAAGCGATAAGAAAGACCGCCGCCGATTCGGTCAGGCGCGAGATCGACCTCCCGGGAAGGGTGAGATTCGTCTCGGACAGGGAAGAGTGCCGGATGTTGAACGACACGGACGTCAATACGCCCTCCGCGCCGCGCAAGTCCCTCTCCTTCGGTATGACGGACATAGGGAACGGACGCAAAATACTCATCACGCGCGAAGAAAACGATCCGTTGCCCGCCGGATACAAAAATGTTTACAAATTATCAGCGAAAAATATACTTGAAACTGATACAATCATAATAAGGGAACGCGAAAACGGGGACGCCTATATGACAAAGGGCGTGCTTCACAAGGTCAAAAAGCTGTTTTCCGACGCGAAGATACCGCTCGGAAAGCGCGGCAGCCTTCCCGTTTTCTGTGACAGCAAGGGGATATTCTGGATACCCGGACTCGACGCAAGAGACGACGTTTTCCTGCGGGACGGGGGAGGGATCTACATTTTTTACATCGAAACGGGAGAATACTAAAATGAACAACGACATCGAAAAGATCCTTATCAGCGAACAGACGATAAACGACACGGTGAAACGCCTCGCAAAACAGATCTCCGAGGACTACGCCGGACGCGATACCAAGCTCCTGCTGCTCGGAATACTCAAAGGCTCGGTCGTGTTTATGGGCGACCTGATGAAAAACATCACTCTGCCCGTTGAGATCGACTTTATGAAGGTCTCGTCCTACGGACGTTCGACCAAATCGAGCGGAAGCGTCAACATCGTTCTGGATATACACCGCAACGACCTCGCCAACGTCGACGTCCTCATCGTCGAAGACATCATAGACAGCGGACGCACGCTGTCCTACCTCTGCGAGTATCTGACCCTCAAGGGCGCGCACTCCGTCAAGACCGTGACGATGCTCGACAAGCCGTCGCGCCGCGAAGTCGATTTCACGCCCGACTACGTGGGTCTTCAGATCCCCGACGTATTCGTCGTCGGATACGGACTCGACTACGCCGAAGGCTACAGAGCGCTCCCCTACGTCGGAGTCCTCAAGCCCGAGGTCTACGAGAAATGACGCATTTCTCCCAAATAAGCATATAATTCTTCAAACGGAGGAACAGAATGAAGAGCAACATAAAAGTAATAATATTCTACGTCGTTCTCATCGGGGTATTCCTCGCGGCGATAGCGACGGTGCTGTCCGGATTCAAGACGGACGACATCAGCTACGGCGAGATGGAAAAATTCTTCCTCGACGGCAACGTCAAACGCGCCGTCATAGACGACGACAACGTTCTGACCATAGAAACTAAAGACGGAAAAGTTTTCTCACATGAACTGCGCGATATAGCCATTTTCGTCAACGACCTGTCCGAAGAGATAAAACAGCAGGTCAAGGACGGCACTATCGAGGAGTTCAACATCCAACCCGTGACGAGGACGCCGTGGTGGCTCAGTTTTCTGCCGTACGTCATTATACTCGTGCTGTTCGTCGTAGTCTGGTTCTACTTCATGAATCAGGCGACCGGACGCGGAGGCAAGATGTCCTCGTTCGGAAAAGCGAGGGTCAAGCTCGGCGGTAACGAGAAGGACAAGGTCCTGTTCTCCGACGTCGCGGGAGCAGACGAGGAAAAAGCAGAACTCGAAGAAGTCGTCGCTTTTCTGAAGGATCCCGCCAAGTTTACCAAGCTCGGCGCCAGGATCCCGCACGGCGTACTGCTCGTAGGCCCTCCCGGAACGGGTAAGACTCTGCTTGCAAAGGCGGTCGCCGGCGAGGCGAACGTCCCCTTCTACTCGATAAGCGGCTCCGATTTCGTCGAAATGTACGTCGGCGTCGGCGCGTCGCGTGTACGCGATCTGTTCGAGACCGCGAAAAAGAACCCCGCGAGCATCATTTTCATAGATGAGATCGACGCGGTCGGACGTCACAGAGGCGCGGGCCTCGGAGGCGGACACGACGAACGCGAACAGACCCTGAACCAGCTGCTCGTCGAAATGGACGGCTTCGGAAGCAACAGCGGAGTTATCGTCATGGCGGCGACGAACCGCCCCGATATTCTCGACCCGGCGCTCCTCCGTCCCGGCAGATTTGACCGCCAGATCACCGTCAACTATCCCGACATCCAGGGAAGAGAAGACATTCTCAAAGTCCATTCCCGCAACAAGCCGTTTGAGAAGGACGTGGACCTTGCGCGCATAGCTCACGAGACCGTCGGCTTTACCGGCGCGGACCTCGCGAACCTGCTCAACGAGGCGGCTCTGCTCGCCGCGAGAAAGGGCAAAAGCCTTATAGGTATGGACGACATCGAAGAGGCGTCGATCAAGGTCATGGTCGGCACTCAGAAGAAGTCGATGAAGATAAAAGACTCCGAGAAGCTCAAGACCGCTTATCACGAGGCGGGTCACGCCATCATCGCGCACGTTCTCCCCTCGCTCGATCCCGTGCGCCGCATCTCGATAATCCCGAGCGGAAAAGCGCTCGGATACACGCTCAATCCCCCTGTGGAGGACAAATACAGCGTATATAAGAACGGACTCAAAGACCAGATCGCGATGCTCCTCGGCGGCCGCGCGGCGGAAAAGATCATATTCAACGATATTTCCGGCGGCGCGTCCAACGACATCCAGCGCGCGACGTCTATCGCCCGTAATATGGTGACGAGACTCGGTATGTCCGACGTTCTCGGACCGATCACCTACGGCGGCGAACATGACGACACAGAAGTCTTCCTCGGACGCGACTTCAACAACACGAAGAACTATTCCGAGCAGACCGCGGCTACGATCGACGAAGAGATCAAAAAGGTCATCTCCGAGCAGTATGACCGCGCGATCGCTCTGCTTAACGAAAATATCGACAAGCTCCACTTCGTCGCAAAATACCTTGCCGCTCACGAGATCCTCGACGACAAGCAGTTCAAGAAGATCATGGACGATCCTTTCGTGACCGTCGAAGAGATCGAAAGAATGGCCGCGGAAGCAGCCGCAAAGAGCAAAGCGGAAAACGAGAAACGCGCAAAGGAAAACGAGGAAAACGCAAGACGCGAGAAGGAAGAACGCGAAAACGGGAAACACCGTATGTTCGAGAAGGACTCGGACTCCTCCGGACTCGACGCTTACGCGGAATACCTGAGACGGGAAAACCGCAACGACTCCTCCGACTCCGACAAAAAAGACTGATCCGCACGGGCTGCCGCAATCACTGGCAGCCCGTATCTTGGATAAAAAAGGAAAACGGTGAAAATATGGTCGATCTGATGGCGCTCGAAAAGAGCTTTCTCTCCGCGCACATCTTTGAAGGATGCACCGCGGTCGACTTTACGATGGGCAACGGACACGATACGCTTTTTCTCTGCGAACACGTCGGGAAAAACGGCAAGGTCTACGCCTTCGACATTCAACAACAGGCGCTCGAAAACACCGAAAAGAGGCTCTCCGAAGCCGGAATGAGCAACTATGAACTGATCCTCGCGTCGCACAGCCGCGTGGACGAGTTCGTAAAGGAGAAATTCGACGTCGGCGTGTTCAATCTGGGTTATCTCCCGGGCGGAGACAAATCCAGGACCACACTGCGCGAAACGACCCTCGAGGCGGTCGACAAGGCGATCTCTCTCCTTGCGGACCACGGTATCGTACTTATCGCGGTATATCCGGGGCACGCAGAGGGCGAGATCGAAGGGAAACTCCTGCTCGAAAAGCTCGCTTCCCTTGACAGACGAAAGATCTGCGTGTCGAGATTCAACATAGTCAACTCGCCCGCGTCTCCGTTTTTTATCGCGGTGGAGAAAAAATAATGCCCAATCTACGCATACTATGCCAGGGAAACCTGAAAGAAAGCTATCTGAGAGAAGCCGTCGGGGAATACTCCAAAAGACTTTCCGCGTACTGCAGGCTCGAAATAAAAGAGTCTAAAAGCGATCTTCCCGACGCCCTCTTCGACGAAGTCTCTTCCGCAAAAGGATATAAGATCGCCCTTTGCGTCGAGGGAAAACAGCTCAGCTCTCCCGGTCTTGCCGCAAAGCTCGAAAACGTTTTCGGCTCGGGAAACTCTGACGTATGTTTCGTCATCGGAGGCTCTGACGGACTTTCCGAGCGCGTCAAAGCCGCGTGCGACCTCCGTCTGTCGTTTTCGGAAATGACCTTTCCGCACCAGCTGATGCGCGTGATACTGCTCGAACAGATCTACCGCGCGTTCACGATAATAAATCACAAGACCTACCACAAATAAACCGCGTAACGAAGGGAGTTGACGGTATATGACAACAAAATATAAGCTGCTGACCGCTCTTTCCGTCCTCCTGCTCGTTCTGTCGGTGCTTGCCGCGGTGCTGTACGAGAAAGGTTTTTTCGATTTTACGTTCATCGACCGTCCGGAAAAGGAGATACCCGCGCAGCAGACCGAGACCGAGACCGAAGAAACGGACGCTCCGTCCCCCGAAACTTCTCCGGACGATACCACGGAGGATCCTCCCGAAACTCTCCCGTCTCTTGAAGATACAGAGAATACCAAAAAGACATACAAGGAAGTCGTCGACGCCATACCCACGGTCTATGATCTGCGTATCAAGGGGTACAGGCGCTCAAACGAGATATTCAACGGGAACAGGATGGCGCTCGCCAGGCTCGAAACGCCGGGAATAACCTATAATTACTCCAACAGCACCGAAACGCTCGTAATACCCGAAAAACGTCCCAATTTCGTGGGAGGCTATACCACCTACCTCGTGACCGCCGAGGTCTCAAAACCGGCTGTCAAGCTGTATATGGGACTTATAATGTACGACGATACGATCAACGGGCATATTCTTCTCAACTCCGATTTTCAGGGCATATACCGCCGCTTCAACGCCGACGTATATAAACCGGCGTATTTCCGCGACGGCGACGACCCTGTTTTCTACGCGCTCGGAGCTTACTACTATATCGGTCTCGGAGGAGATAAACCCGTGTTCGTCGACATCTCGACTCCGGACGACATAGACTTCCGTCCCCGCTG
This sequence comes from uncultured Ruminococcus sp., assembly GCA_902785485.1. GTDB lineage: Bacteria > Bacillota > Clostridia > Oscillospirales > CAG-272 > RUG13077. Next base: position 13,281 of record CACZZA010000011.1, read on the forward strand.
GGACGTGCCGGAGTATTATTTCCCGAAGGGGAAAGACATCCATCCGTACTACGACTATGACCTCAAGCTGTGGGGATACCGCGACGAACTTGATGAGACAGCGATAAAACCGCAATTCTTCGCCGCTTATGAATTCAACGATAACGGACTCGCCGCGGTCGTGACGCAGGCAAACAAGCTCGTGTTCATCAACGAAAAGGGCGAAGTCAAGATAGAGAAGAGCGGCAAGGTCTTTTACCGCAACCAGCGCAACGCGATACTTTCGTACTTTCCTCCGGACACCTACGGTATGGAGTCCTTCGGTATGTTCTACTTCGACCACGGACTCGTTCGCGTGCGGTTCCACGTTCACGACGACAAACAGGGCGAAAGCTACGTGCTTGACGACTACGACATCCTTATAAACGCCGCGGGACAGGAGTACACCGATATTCCCGTCGGCTTCAATATCTCATCCTATTCAGACGGTATCATCCTGCTCGAAAAGAACGGTCTTTACGGATATTACGATCTCCACCAGAAATGGGTGGCTCAGCCTAAATACACCTACGCTACCCCGTTTGTCGAAGGCGTAGCCGTCGTGGGCTATGAAAACGGCAAAAAGGCGCTGATCGACACCAACGGCAACGTCCTGCTCGACCTTGTGTTCGACTATATCTCGATGCCGTCTGACGGAGTCATCGCCGCATACGAATCGGAAAACGGCTGGACGATCTATCACAAAATGTCAAGATAAAAGGGGAAAAAACGTGAACTATTTCGCAGGAAAAGCAGACGTCGCCGTTATAGGCGCGGGACACGCGGGAATAGAAGCCGCGCTCGCCTCGGCGCGACTCGGGATGAAAACTCTGCTTTTTACGATAAACCTTGACGCCGTGGGCAATATGCCCTGCAATCCCGCAATAGGCGGAACGGGGAAAGGACACCTCGTCTACGAGATCGACGCGCTCGGCGGAGAGATGGGCAAAGCCGCGGACAAAGTGACTCTCCAGAGCCGCATACTCAACCTCGGCAAAGGTCCCGCGGTACACTCGAAACGCGTCCAGGCGGATCGCGCGCGTTACCGCGAAATAATGAAACATACGCTTGAAAATACACCGGGGCTGCGGCTCATACAGGCGGAGATCGTCGATCTCGGCATCGACGAAACGGACGGGAAAAAGAAAGTCCGCTCGGTCATTTCCCGCCTCGGCGCCGAATGGGAAGTCGGCGCGGTCATTATCTCGGCGGGAACGTTCCTGAACGGACGCGTCGTTATAGGCGACGTTTCATATTCCTCGGGTCCCGACGGGATGCTCCCGGCGACGGGGCTTACCGACGCGCTTTTGCGCGAGGGAGTCAGAACGATGCGTTTCAAGACGGGGACACCGATGCGCGTCCACCGCGATTCGATCGACTTTTCGGTCCTCGAAAGACAGGACGGAGACGAAAAAGTCTTTCCGTTCTCGTCGACGACCGACGAAAAGAAATACCTCGAAGAAGGGCAGACTCCCTGTTATATCGTCTACACAAACGCGGAAACTCACCGCGTTATCAAAGAAAATCTCCACCGTTCGCCGCTCTATTCGGGCGTGATCAAAGGGACCGGACCGCGTTACTGTCCTTCGATAGAGGATAAAGTCGTCCGTTTCGCCGACAAGGAACGTCATCAGCTCTTCGTCGAGCCGTGCGGCAAGAACACCAAGGAGATGTACATACAAGGCTTCTCGTCCTCGCTCCCGGAGGACGTTCAGCTGAAGATGCTCCATACTCTCAAAGGCTTTGAGAACGCCGAAATGATGCGCACCGCGTACGCCATAGAATACGACTGCATAGATCCGCTCCAACTCTATCCCACCCTTGAATTCAAGGATATTTCCGGTCTTTACGGAGCGGGGCAGTTCAACGGCACGAGCGGATACGAGGAAGCCGCCGCCCAGGGACTCATCGCCGGGATAAACGCCGCGCGCAAGGTCTCCGGCAAGGAAAGCGTTACGCTTACCCGCGATTCTTCGTACATAGGTACTCTTATAGACGATCTCGTCACCAAAGGCACGAATGAGCCGTACAGGATAATGACCTCGCGAAGCGAATACCGTCTGCTCCTGCGTCAGGACAACGCAGAAGAAAGACTTATGCCTCTCGGACACGAGATCGGACTCGTTTCGGACGAACGCTACGAAGCGTTCAGGCAAAAGCAAAAGGCGCTTGAACGCGAGATCGAGCGCGCCGAACGTACGACGGTCTCGCCGACAAACGAGCTGAACGAACTGCTAGTTTCACTCGGAACGACGCCGGTCACAACGGGAATAAAGCTCGCAGAACTGCTCAAACGTCCCGAAATACACTATTCGGATCTTACAAAGATAGACTCAGAAAGACCTCCTCTCTCCGAAGAAACGATGCGCCGAGCCGAGATAACGCTCAAATACGACGGATACATCAAGCGTCAGCTCGCCGAGGTAGACAGAGTCGCAAAGACAGAAAAAATGAAACTTCCGCCCGATCTCGACTACTCGTCGATAAAGGGTCTGCGTATCGAGGCGAGACAGAAGCTCGACAGGATAAAGCCTCTCAGCGTCGCGCAGGCAGCGCGTATCTCCGGAGTCAGTCCCGCCGATATTTCGGTACTGCTCATCTATCTGCGCTCCGCAAAGGAAGGGGAAAGGGAATGAGCGACTTTTACACCGACTTCGCGCGGCTCTTTGAAGAAAACGGACTCGGAGAATTCGTTTCACGTGAAACATCCGAAAAATTCGAGCTGCTCGCGCGAAAGCTCGAAGAAACCAACGAAAAATTCAACCTCACGGCGATAACCGACCGTGAGGGGATAATAATAAAACACTTTGCCGATTCGGTCTTCCCGTCGGGACAGCTCGCCGAAGGAGCGGACGTCATCGACGTAGGCGCCGGCGCGGGATTTCCGTCTCTGCCGCTTGCCGTGGTACGTCCCGACCTTCGGATCACCTCTCTCGATTCCACGGCAAAAAAGCTCGGATTCGTCGCGGAAGCGGCGCGGGAACTCGGACTAAACAACGTAACGACCCTGATCTCTCGCGCAGAGGACGCCGGAAGGTCCGCGGAACACCGCGAGAAATACGACGCGGTAATATCCCGCGCGGTCGCGGCGCTTCCGGTGCTTTCGGAGCTTTGTCTGCCGCTCGTAAAGAAAAAAGGTCTGTTTATCGCGATGAAAGGTCCGTCCGCTTTCGACGAAGCAAAAGAAGCGGAGAGCGTAATAACGCTTCTCGGCGGCGATAAGGCCGCTTTTGCCGACTACACACTGAAAAACGGCGGAGCGAATGAAAACCGGATCCTTGTGCTCGTGACGAAAAAACAATTCACCCCGACGAAGTACCCGCGAAACTACTCTCAGATCGCAAAAGCGGCAAAGAAGGCAAAATATGAGGACGCGCGGCGGCGTTTCACGTGAAACGTTTGAAAAGCCGGCGACGTGTTGACAAAGCCAAATTATTATAGTATAATATTTTCAGTAATAACAATATGACCCCGGAGGTGATGTCTTACGGGAAAAGTGATCGCGTTTGCAAATCAAAAAGGCGGAGTCGGAAAAACAACGTCCGCCATCAACATAGCGGCTGAGACCGGATACAAGGGCAAAAAAACACTGCTGATAGATAACGACCCCCAGGGCAACGCCACGAGCGGAGTCGGAATAAACAAAAAAAGCGTCAAGGCGTCGACCTATACGGCGATCATAGAGCCGGAAAAGGCGGCGGAAGCCATATATAAAACGGAATACGAAAACCTGTGGGTCATGCCGTCGACCATCAATCTCGCGGGAGCCGAGCTTGATCTGATCGAATTCGACGACAGACACAAAAGGCTGAAAAAAGCCGTCGACTCGATAAAAGACGGGTTCGATTACATCTTTATAGATTGCCCGCCCACGCTCGGTCTGCTGACGGTCAACGCGCTTGTGGCGGCTGACGGAGTACTGATCCCCATGCAGTGCGAATACTTCGCGCTCGAAGGGCTGACTCAGCTTTCCGTGTCGCTCCGCAAGGTAAAACAGCTCTACAATCCT
>CACZZA010000011.1:17347-47683 GCA_902785485.1 uncultured Ruminococcus sp.
GATGTTCAACGGACGGCTCAATCTGTCGATGCAGGTGCTTGACGAGCTGAAAAAATACTATAAGGACAAGCTGTTCAAAACGGCGATAGTCCGCAACGTAAGGCTCAGCGAGGCGCCGAGCTACGGCAAGCCGATACGCTACTTCGACAAATACTCAAAAGGCGCGGCGGCTTATGAAGAACTGACCGAAGAAATACTGAAACGCATTTGAAAAAGGTGACGTTATGGCAAAGCAAAAAGGTCTCGGAAGAGGTCTCGACGCCCTCTTTTTGGATAACGAGGAAGATAAAAAGGAAAACATCACGACTCTGCGCATAGGCGAGATCGAGCCGGACAAAAATCAGCCGAGGACTCTGTTCTCCCGCGAGCCGCTCGAAGAGCTTGCGTCGTCCATCGCCGCTCACGGAGTCATACAGCCGATCGCCGTACGCAAGTCGGAAGACGGTTATTATAAGATCATCGCGGGCGAGCGCAGGTGGCGCGCCTCTAAAATGGCGGGACTCAGCGAGGTTCCCGTCGTCATCATAGAGGCGGACGACCGCAAAGCGGCGGAGCTGTCGCTGATAGAGAACCTTCAGCGCGAAGACCTGAACGCGGTCGAAAAAGCCGAGGCGTATAAAGCGCTTATCGAACAATACGACCTTTCTCAGGACGAGCTTGCCGCGAAAATAGGCAAAAACCGCGCGACGGTCGCAAACACGATGCGCATCCTGTCTCTCCCGAAAAAAGTGCTCGATCTCATAAAGAACGGAAAGATCTCGCAGGGACACGCAAACGCGCTCCTCATGCTCGACGACAAGAGCAAGAGCGTCGAGATCGCGGGAAAGATAATCGAGAACGAGCTTTCGGTCCGCAGAACGGAAGATCTCGTCCGCCTCGTAAACAAGCAAGCGCAGGAAAAAAAGCCCGAAGAGAAGAAAAAACCGTTCGTCGACTACGTCGCGGCGCTCGAAAAACGCGTTTCTTCCAATCTCGGAAAGCGTTTCAAGATAGTGCAGTCCGGCAAGAAAAAGAAGATAGAACTCGAGTACACCGACGACCGCGACCTCGAGAATATCATCACAAGGCTCTGCGGAAAGGGGTTTTTCGACGAGCAGTGAGCCGGACGCCTACTGAACAAACGGAGGTGAAATTATGGATTTTTCGTTCTTCTGGGGAGGCGAGACGTCGACCCTCAATATGATAGTGACCTCCGCGTATGTCGGAATAATGCTTGCGTCTCTCGCGATCCTCTACAACAAACGTTACGTCGGCGGACTCATCCGGAGACTCATCGACGCGCAGTCGTTCGACGAAGCCGGAGCCAAGTCGCTGTCCGAACTCGGGTACCGCAAATTCTCCCCCATAAGATTTTCACTACGTAAAGGCTCGACTCTTCGCAAAGCCGTTTTCCCGGTCGGAAGCGGAGACGGAGTAAAATACTACGTACAGGAAGAGAAAAAAGACGAGCTTCTCTTCAAGTATGACAAAAAAGGTACGAACATCGTCGTTCTCGTCGTTTGCGCGGGAATTCTGTTCCTCGTCGCCGCGGCGGTGATAAAATACTATCCGGAACTGACAAAAAGACTCAGTGAAGCCATTTCGTCTGAGACTCAGGCGTGAAAGCAGGTAGAAATATGAATAATCAGAATTTCAACAGACAGCAAAACCCTCAGCAAGACCGGGGACACGATCCTCAGCGCGATCCGCGCCGCGTTCCGACTCAGGGACAGCAGGTCCGCAGGACTCAACCCGTAAGCAGACAGGGACAACAGCCTACTCAAGGTCAGCAGATACGCCGCGCGCCTGCCCAGGGACAGCAGACCCGTCCCGGCGCGCAGAGGACAGTCCGCCCGCAGAACCCCCAAAGGTCCGCCCCTCAAAGACAGAAGGGTCAGCGCAAGCGCGTCAAAAACCGCAGTAAGGCGGGTACCATCCTGCGTATGGTCCTCATCGCTGCCGCGGTCATCCTGCTCGTAGTGGTCGTTATGTATATAATGGGTTACCGCTATATGACGTCCAAAAACGACGACGGAACGATAAAATTCTTCGGAAAAGCCGATTCTCAAAGCGAACTCAGGAGCGGTACGCTCTATTATTCCGAAGGCAGGGAAGCAAAAGTCCGCGACGACGGCTCTATTGAATACGATAACGGCGACGTATATACCGGACAGATAAGCGAGCTGCGCCGCGAAGGACAGGGAACGATGACCTTCGCCAACGGCGACGTATATACCGGCAGCTTCAAAAACGACAAATTCGACGGACAGGGTACACTCACCTTTGAAAACGGCGACTCCTACGTCGGATCGTTCTCAAACGGACTTCTCAGCGGCACCGGTACATATACCTGGTCCAACGGCGAAAAGTTCGAGGGCGAGTTCAAAAACGGCAAACGCAACGGAAAAGGCGTCTATACCATCTCAGAGACCTCTTACTACGACGGTGAATATACAGATGACCTCAAAAACGGCTACGGCGTCTTCGTCTTCCCGAACGGCGACAAGTACGAGGGCGAGTACGTCTCCGATATACGCCAGGGTCAGGGTAAATACTATTGGGCGGAAAACGGACAGGTCTATCAGGGCGAGTTCGCCGAAAACGATATGAACGGTCAGGGTACCCTTACGTGGCCCAGCGGCCGCGCCTTCACCGGCACTTTCGCTAACGGTCAGATCGTCCGCGACGCGGGTTAAGAAACGAGAATGATTATGTGGGTGGACTTTTTTAGAAAAAAGTCCACCCGCGCCCCTTCAAAAAACTTTAAGAGGGGAAAAAGAAAACAGGGCGTATCGGTTCAAGTCGAAGGATAACAGCAAGTCCCGACTTTTACACTGCGCCTTGTTTATTATTTTCCTTTTGTAAGGTTTTGGGAGGGGTGCGGGGGACCTTTTTGCCTAAAAAGGTCCCCCGCGTTATCATTTATATCTCTCGTAATAAAACAAATATTGCTGGGCGATGCCGGCGTAGGGACCGAAATCGGACACGTCGATACCGTCCGGGTAATATTTTGCGAGCAGGTGTTTGATATGGACGTCGACGGGAAAGGCGTCGGTCTTATCGAAGCCGAAAAGGAGCGCGCATGAGGCGACCTTGAGTCCGACTCCTTTTATCTGCGAGAGGTAGTCTATGGCGTCGAGGGTCGGCATCTCACGGACTTTTGCGAGGTCTACCGTGCCGTCGAGTACCTTTTCGCAGGCGTCGTAGATATATTTGGCGCGAAATCCCGTCCGAAGGTCAAAAAGCGCGTCGACTCCCGCGTCGTACAGAGTTTTCGGCTCGGGGAATGCGTACTTGCCGTTGCCGATGGGCTTGCCATACTTTTCCGACATAGAGGATATGATCTTTTTTATCCTCGGGATATTATTGTTCTGGGAAATGATGAACGAGCAGAGCGCCTCCCAGCCGTCCTGACGCAGGATACGGATGCCGCGCCCCTTCTGTACGGCGGCGGCAAGGGTGGCGTCGCCGCTCCTTTTCGCGGTTATGGTGCGTTCGATCTCGTTATAATCGGCGTCGAGCGCGAGAAAGTGTTTGAAAACGGACTCGAACTCGTTATCCGTGATACCGCGTATCACGAGCGAGTCCCCGTCCTCTTTCAGAGTCAGCGCGCGTCCGAAAGCGACGCCCTCGACTGTCCCGTCCCCGAGTTCGTCGAAGCGGAAGCACTGTCCGCAGTCAAAAATGCTGTGGACGGAGAAGTGATCGGGGAGATCGAGCGTCAGAGTGAGTGTTTTTTCGTCGTAAGAATACATTTTTATTACCAGCCTGAAAAAAGTGTTGATTATTCTCCTGAAAAATGGTACAATCGTGATAGCAAACCAAAGGAGCGAAAGATGGAAAACATATATACGATACCGGTCAACGAGGCGTTCGACGCCTGTCTTGAAGAAAAGAACGAAAAAAACGCAAATAAAAACTGTCCGTTCTGCGAAATGCGCCGCGTACTTGAAGAAAACGAACTTGAACTCATCCTCGGCGCGTCGATGATGGAGCCGGACACACGGATCAAAACGAACGAGCAGGGATTTTGCAAGAGGCACTTTTCGATGCTGCTGCGCCGCAAAAACCGTCTCGGGTTGGCGCTCATCCTCGAAAGCCATCTCGCGCACGTCGAAAAAGAAGCCGGAGCGTTTCTGTCGTCCGATAAAAAACTCACGAAAATAGAGTCCTCGTGCTATATCTGCCAACGAATAGACTATCACTTTGTCCGTATGATCGGCACGGCGGTCGATCTCTACGAAAGCGACCGCGGTTTCGCAGACAAAGTCGGGCGAGTGCCCTATTACTGCCTCGGGCACTACAACGCCTTCCTTTCGGCGGGTAAAAAGGCTCTCAAACGCTCGGCGGCGTCCGATTTTGAGAGAACGGTAAAAAAAGTCAACGACGCCTATCTTAAATCCATACAGGAGGACGTCAGCTGGTTCTGCAAAAAGTTCGACTACCGCTACGACGCCGAGCCGTGGGGCAACGCCAAGGACTCGCCCGAACGCGCGATAAGATTTCTCGCCGGAGACGATACGGACACGGGAAAATAAAAGGATATATCGAGGGGAACTTTTAAGGAAAGTTCCCCTCGAACTCCCTTCAAACCTTTTTGAAAAGGAGGAAAGAAGATCGGATACGGCGTTATTTACATATCCGACGTTCTGTAAGTCTGCAAAGTCGCGAACGCCTCGTCCTCGAGCGCTTTTACGTCGAGCTTGTTTTCCTCCTCGAGCACGCGTTCGATCTCGGGACGCGTTTTCGGGTGACGGGGGGTGAAGACGGTACAGCAGTCCTCATAAGGAAGGATCGAGGTCTCAAAGGTATCGATCCTGCGCGAGATCTGTACTATTTCCTCTTTATCCATACCGATACACGGACGGAAAACGGGGAGGTCGGCAACAGGGTCTGTGACTCCTATTGCGGAAAGAGTCTGGCTCGCGACCTGTCCCAGGCTCTCACCGGTAATGAGAGCGCCGCAGGAGTCGCGTTTCGCGAGTCTGTCGGCAAGCCGCATCATAAAGCGGCGGAGGAGAAGAGTAAAATACTCCTCGGCGGCAAGGCGTTTGAGTTCTTCCTGTATATGCGTCAGCGAGATCACGTTGACGTTGAAGTTTCCCGTATATTCGCTCATTATTTTGGCGAGTGACAGGACTTTTTCTTTTGCCCTTTCGGAGGTATAAGGGAAGCTCTCGAAGTGGAGCGCCTCGAGCTTTATGCCGCGCCGCGCCATCATATACCCGGCGACCGGGCTGTCGATGCCTCCTGAGAGCAGGAGAAGACCTTTTCCGCTGCTCCCGACCGGGATACCGCCCGCTCCGCGAACGCCGCCCGCGTGGACGTACGCCGCGTTCTCGCGGATCTCGACGCGCACCGTGACCTCCGGGTTTTCAAGATCGACTTTGAGGTAGGGGCATTTTTCGAGTACCTCGCCTCCGACCTCCGCCGCGAGCTGAGGCGACGTCATCGGAAAACGCTTGTCCGAGCGTCTCGCGTCCGCCTTGAAGGTCTTGACTCCCTCGAGGAAGCGGGGAAGGTACTCTCCCGCGGTACGTAAGATCGCTCCGAGTTCCTTTTCGCATTCCGCCGCACGGCTGAGCGACACGAAGCCGAACACCTTTTTTGCCGCCTCGAAAGCGCCGTCGATGTCGCACGACCCGTCCGCAGGCTCCGCGTAGGTGGTACACTGTCTTTGATATACTGTAAACTTTCCGTAAGGCTCGAGCGCCTCGCGGAGTCTTTTATTCAGCAGGCTCTCGAACCAGTTGCGGTTCTGTCCCTTGAGGACGACCTCGCCCTGCTTGCATAAAATGATCTCTTTCACTCTCATATTTCCTTTCGCGTTGTCAAGTCAATTTTTCTATCGCCTCGCCGACTCCGCCGTCTTTGTCGGACGAGACCGTCATATTGCACATTTTTTTGACCTCGTCCGAGGCGTTGCCGACGGCGATCTTTATCCTCGCGTGGTTGAACGAATCGACGTCGTTCATACTGTCGCCTATCGCGACCGGGACGTATTCGCGTCCGACCCTGTCGAGTACCAGCTCTATGCCCGTACCCTTGTCGTGTCCCTTTTTTCCGCACTCGGAATAGTGGGGATGGGTCACCATCGCGAAACGTTCACGGTAGAATTTTCCCTCTTCCTCGCTCGTCTCCCCGGGGATGCAGACTTTCTCGTGCTTGCGTCCGGGAAAACGCGTAAACAGATCTTCCACGGAATAAAACTCGTGAAACCCTTCGAGATCGAAGCGCTGTCCGTACGACATCACGCTCGTCTCGCCCTCGAGGTAAAACTTTCTGCCCTTTGAGATGAGAAAATCCATCACCTCGCGAAGCTCCTTTTCGGGCAACTCCTCGGAGAGAAGCACCTCGTCCTTGTACGATACGTACATCCCCGAGCCTGCGACGATCCCGTCGAGCGGCGTCTGTTCTATAACGAAACCCGGAATGAAGAAAAATCCCCGCCCCGTATTGAGAAACACGAGATGTCCGCGGTCTCGCGCCGTCTTTATTGCTTTTATGTTCCTTTCGGGGACTTTTCCGTCGTACGTAAGCGTGTTGTCCACGTCGATAAAGAACGCGTATTTCATATCCATCAATCCTTTTGTTGAATTATAGCACGAAAAAACTGTCTTCGCAAGAGAAAAACGGGAAAACTTTCGGCGAGGAGAGGTTTTCCCGTTTATTATCGGCGTATTATATTCATTTCCCGACGCAGAACCGTGAGAAAATGTCGTGAACGACGTCGTCGTTTACCTTTCTTCCGTCGCAAAGTCCGAGGGAAGACGTCGCCATCTCGAGGAGGCTTCCCGCTATATCCTGGGTAAAGCCCCGTTCAAGAGACAAAAACGCCTCGTTCACCGAATCGAGCGCGGACACGACGGAGGCGTACTGCCGCGCGTTCGTTATGATCCCGTCGTCCGAGAACGAGAGGGAGTCGTCGACGTACAGCCTTTCAACGAGAGCGACGAGCGCGTCGCGGTCCTTTTCGTCGAACGCGGAAACGTATTCCACGCGGTCGGTCAGCGTTTTTATTTTCTCCGTGTCGAGCCGTCTTTCGAGGTCGCTTTTGTTTATCAGCGCGATGACCGTCTTGTCTTTGAGACGCGAAAGCTCGTCGATTATCTTTTCGTCGTCGTGTTCAAGCTCCCTCGATCCGTCGAACACCGCGAATATGAGATCGGCTTTCTCCGCTTTCGCGAGCGCCCTCTCGACGCCGATACGCTCGATCTCGTCCTCCGACTCGCGCACACCGGCGGTGTCGATGAGTCTGAGCTGGATCCTGCCGAAGACCGCGGTCTCTTCGACCGTGTCGCGGGTCGTACCGGGGACGGGGGAGACTATCGCGCGTTCCTCACCGAGCAGAAGGTTGAGCAATGAAGACTTTCCGACGTTCGGCTTGCCGATGATGACGGTCGAGATCCCTTCGCAAACGGCTTTTCCCGTATGGTACGTATTTTTCAGTTTTTCAAGCTCCGTTTTTATTTTCAGCAGCTCCGCCTTCATTTCTTCGGGAGATACGTCGGTCAGATCCTCGTCGGGGTAGTCGATAAAAGCATATACGCTCCCGAGCAACGCGACGAGACGGTCGTAAATACCGCCTATTTTCTGCGACAGACGTCCCGACGCGGACGACGCCGCGATCTCCGCCATACTCGCGCTCCTCGAGTCGATGAGGTCGGCGATGCCCTCCGCCTCTGTCAGCGAGATCTTGCCGGAAAGGAACGCCCTCTCCGTGAATTCGCCGGCGCGCGCGGGCACGGCTCCCGCGGAAAAGACCGCCTCGAGAACGAGACGCGAAAGTGTGACGCCTCCGTGGATATAAAGCTCCGCCGTGTCTTCGCCGGTGTAGCTCTTGGGCGCCTTGAAATATATCGCGAGAGCGTTGTCTATGATCTTTCCTTCGCGGTAAACGTCGCCGTAGACCGCGTTTGACGGCGGATATGACGTTATTTCGCGTTTGCTCCGCGGAAAAAACACCCGCCCGAGGACGGAAAGCGCCTCCTCGCCGGATATTCTTATCACCGCGATCCCGCCTTTGCCGTAGGGGGTGGATATAGCCGCTATCGTACTCATTTTGCCCGCCTTTCCGTAAAAAACGACCGTTCCGGCGGTATCCGGGACGGTCGTTCCTTGCCTATTATTTTCTGTGTCCCGTCTTGACCTTGTCCTCGGGAGATATTACGATCTTGCGTTCGTCGTCCTGTCCTACCGAATAGGTGGTGACTCCGTCGATCTTCTGTACTTCGGAGTGGATGATCCTTCTTTCGTAAGGATTCATCGGCTCGAGAGACATCGCGCGTCCGGATCTGCGGACTCTTCCCGCCATACGGCGAGCGAGAGATCTGAGCGCGTCCTCGCGTTTCTCGCGGTAGTTTTCAATGTCGACCGACAGCCTCGGACGTCCGTTCTTTTCCTCTCCCTCGGCTCTGTTTGCCGTAAGATTTACAAGATACTGCAAAGCGTCGAGCGTTTCGCCGTGGTGACCTATGAGCATTCCGGCGTCTTCGCCGACGATGACGATCCTGCGTCCTCCCTCATCGGTGTCGCGGACTTCGACGTCCGCTTGGATCTCCATATTGCCGAGCAGCGTTTTGACGAACTCGACCGCTTTGTCTTCACCGGTGGTCTCGCAGGAGACTTTTACCTTTGCCAAGACTTCTCCGAATCCGAGGAAACCTTTTTTCGGCTGTTCGAGTATCTCGTGCTCGGCGGCGTCCGCCGTAACACCGAGTTCCTTCAACCCTTTTTCAATGGCTTCTTCGACGGTCTTGGCCACACAAATGACCTCACGTTTCAATCTGTATACAACTCCTTTATACGGCGGGATGCCGCCGTCGATTTTTCTGTTCTGTCAGTTTTGACCGCCTTCGCCCTCTTCGGGTTTTTCCTCGGACTTTTCCCCGGACTTTTCTTCCGGTTTGCGGTCTTCTTTAAGCTCGGGACGGTCGATCATTGACGCCATTCCGCTCTTGTTTTTGTTCGAGGGAGCTTTGGACTGAGGTTCGTCGTCCTCGTCGTCGTCGATATGGTGGAGCGAATAACCGCTCTTCTTCTTTTTGTTCGGGTTGGACGACGACTTCGTTTTGGGCGACTTGCCCTTCATTTCGAGTTCGGCGCGTTTGAAATCCTCTTCTGTGAACTCCGGCAGGGGGTAAATCTTGGAAAGGATGAACTGCTGCAGCGTTCCGAGCAGGCTGTTGAATATCCAGTAAATACCGATAAGCGCGGGAACGTTGAACGTGATGAGTACGGAGAACAGGGGCATCACGAGATCCATTATCGCCATGGACTTCGAGGCGTCGCCGCCCATCGCGGTCTGAGGATTGTAGGTAAATTTACGGGTGAGCTTCGCTCCGAAGAAGTAAACGACAAACGTAAGCACGGGGATTATGAGCCAGAGTGAAAGTTCAAATCCGGGAGTCGTACCGAAGTTGATGCCGAAAAGCTCGAAGTTCGGAAGCTCGGACGCCGATTTGATACCCTGACTGCCCAGCGTGTTGCTGAACATATCGAAGTTGTCGCGGATGATCGTCGTGCCGTTGATCTGACCGATACGGTCCATAAGGGACGCGGCGTCGACCGATTTTATCGTTTCGACAGTGGAAGACGCGACGTTGACGAGCTTGTCCGCGCCTTCTTTCATAATATTGGACAAAGTATTGATGACTTCGTCCGAAAGAGAAGCTATATAGCTGAGCGGTTTGATGACCACTCTGTAAACGATGAACAGTATGGGGAGCTGGATCAGCAGCGGAAGACAACCGCTCATGGGGTTGTACTTTTCCTGCGTGTAGAGATCCATGATCTCCTGCTGCATCTTCTGCTGGGTCGCCTTGTCGTTGCGTCCGGCGTACTTCTTGCGTATCGCCATTTCCTTCGGACGCAATTTTGCCTGACGGATAGAGTTCTTCTGCTGTTTGATGCCGAGCGGGAAGAATATGAGCTTTAATACGAAGGCGAACAGAAGTATCGCCACGGGGTAGCTTTTAACGAGAAAGTAACAGCCGTAGATTATTTTTCCGAAAAAGCTGTAAATAATATCAAACATATTTTATTGTTCTCCTGAAACGTGTTTTTTCTGTTTAACCGGTCGTTCTTTTTTCGGGGGGACGTAGTCGATACCGCCTTTGAAAAGAGGATTGCATTTGAGTATCCTTTTCGTTGCCAGAAATCCGCCCTTGAATACCCCGTGCGTTTCTATCGCTTCGATGGCGTAGCATGAGCATGTCGGATAATAGCGGCAGGTACGCAGTCCCTTGCGGGGAGAGATATACTTCTGATAAAACCGGATCAGTCCGATAAAAATTTTTTTCATTGTTGCTGCCCGTCCCGTTTTTCGGGTGTGGACCGCGCGATAAGTCCCCGTGAAGTCAGGGCGTTTGTCAACTGCTCCTTGACGTCGGAGCTTTTCGCGTTCGTTACCGAATTACGCGCGACAAAGATGATGATATAGCCTTTTTTGACGTCGTACTCTTTTTCCGTAAGCCTGTACGCCTCGCGTATCACACGTCTCGCGCGCGTGCGGACGACCGCTCCGCCGATCTTTTTGGTGACCGTGATGCCTATGCGGTTGACCTTTTCTTTTTTCGGATGCGCTTTCATCAGGAGAGACGCGTGCTTGTCCTTCATTATATACACGACGACGTCTCTGCAAACGGTCTTGATCCCGTTTTTGTACGCCTTGACGTATAGGTGGTTTTCACCGACCGAATGGAATTTCAATCCCGTCCGCCTCCTTTTCCGCTTTTCGCGATCCGTTGTGAATGGACGACAATACCGGCTGAAACAAGGATCAGTTTTCCTTATCTCAGCCGGTATTAATAATCTGTTCTAAAGAACACCTCGCGAATATCGGCGGTTTAGTAAGTAAGGCTTATCCGACGCCTTCTCAATATGTGAGCCGTTTTCTGCCTTTTGCGCGTCTTCTTTTCAACACATTTCTGCCGTCGGCCGTTCTCATTCTTTTTCTGAAACCATGCTCTTTTTTGCGCTGGCGTTTCTTAGGCTGATACGTTCTGATCAACTTAACACACCTCCTTCGTCGGTTTGTTCAATGGTAAATCATATTATTACATAAAAAATTCGCGTTGTCAATACTTTTTTTCATTTTGAGCCGATTTTTTCGTAAAAACAGCGTTTCTTTTTCGCGCAAATACTTGCTATTTTATATTTAATATGTTATAATAAATTATATATTACCGACCCTGCCGTTTTTCTATCACGATTATTTTTGAAAGGATATGTCATGCAGTCACTCAACGACCTTTGGGCGCTCGTCCTTGACTCTTTGCGCAAAACGTATTCCGAGACGTTCGTAACGCTCTGGTTCGACGATCTCCGTCTCGAAGTCCTCAACGACGCGTACGCGGTACTCGTCGGAAGCAGCGATTTCAAATGCACTTTTCTCAAAAACAGACACCTTCCCGCGATAAAGAAACATATAGAAGACCTCATCGGCTACCCCGTGAACGTCGTCATCCTCTCCGAAGAGAAGGGAAAAGCGGATCTCAGCTTCTATATCGAAGGCAAACAAGCCGAGGAAGAAAAACCGTCCCGTCCCCGCCTTGAGATATTCGAGGAAAAAGAGGACACGCGCGACGACCTGATGATCCCGGCAAGCGAAAAGTTTCCTTCGTATCACACCGAATACACCTTTGACAACTTCATTGTCGGCAACTCCAACAAATTCGTGTACGAGGCGTGTATCGCGGTCTGCAACTCCCCGGCGACGAACTTCAATCCGCTGTTCATATACGGTCAGTCGGGACTGGGCAAAACGCATCTGCTTTACGCAATCAACAACCGTATGCTGAAAAAAAATCCCGACACCAAGATACTGTACGTCAGAGGCGAGGATTTCGCAAATCAGCTGATCTCGATGATCCACAACAAATCTTCCATAACCTTCCGCGATAAATTCAAGGAAAAATTCCGTACGACAGACATACTCCTCATCGACGACATCCACTTCATCGCCGGCAAGGAATCGATACAGGAAGAGATATTCCACACGTTCAACGCGCTTTACGAAGAGGGCAAGCAGCTCATTATGACGAGCGACCGTCCTCCTCGCGAGATAAACAGACTTGAAGAAAGGATCCGTTCCCGTTTCGAGGGCGGACTCATCGCGGACATACAGCCGCCGGATTACGAGCTTCGCGCGGCGATAATCGCTCACAAGGCGGAGGCGATGGACGTCAAGCTCTCGCCCGAGGTCATCGATCTGATGGCGGAAAACCTGAGATCCAACATTCGTCAGATCGAAGGCGCGGTCAAGAAACTCGCGGCTCATTCCTTCCTCAACGGCGCAGAGATAACCCCCGAGTTCGCAAAGGAATGTATCTCGGACCTCATTTCCGACAACTACGAAAAGAAGGTCACTCCCGATAAGATCATCGACTTCGTCTCGCAGAAATACGGCGTTCCCGAACGCGACATCAAGAGCAAGAACCGTACACAGAATATCGCGCGGGCGCGTCACGTTTGCATTTATATAATAAGAAAGATGACGGATCTCTCGTATCCGAACATCGGCAAGATACTTCAGCGCGACTCGTCGACGGTCATTTCCGCCTATAACTCCATAGAAAGTCAGATCAAGGAAAGCTCACTGCTCGAGATCGAGATAGGCGAACTTATGGACGAGATCCGCCGTAACTGACTTATCAACACCCTGTCGGTATGCTGTGGAAAACACGGAAAGCAAAGCGGTAACGTCATATTCGTTCACAAGTCGTACGACTTTTCCGATACGTTTATTCCACAACAAATACGTATTGATAAGCTGTTGAAAACTTTCAGATTTTTCCATCCGGGAAAACCCGAAAACGTTCCACAGAAAACGACATGCGTTCCCCTTAAGATCTCAACATGGGAAAAGGCGCTGAAACTATTTGTTTACACTGAAAAACAAACTTTTCTGTCTTTTCCACACCGCCTACTTATACTACTTCTTCTACAAACAATAATTCTATTCTTTCCGGCTCGCGCCGGAGAGCAGAAAAATCAAGAAAAAAATAAAAAAACACATACATAAACGAAAGGAACTGTGTTATGAAGATCCTGTTCAGAAAAGAAGAACTGAATTCGGCTATGGTCCCTCTGATGTGCGCCGTTTCATCGAAAAACGTTATGCCCGCTACGGCAGGCGTACTTATGAAAACGATCGGAACCGACGCCGTCGAATTATGCTCGTACGACCTTGAAAAAGGCGTCCGTACGTCCGTTCCGGCTCAGGTCATCGAAGAAGGCTGCTACGTTATCAACGCGGTCAAGCTCAACCAGATCCTCAAGACCCTGACGGAAGAAGAACTTATCATCGAAGTCGACGACAACTGCTCGGCAAATATCACATCGGGAAGGTCGGAATTCAGTATGCCCGCGCTCCCCGAAAGAGATTTTCCGTCGCTTCCCGAGCTTACAGGCGAGGCAAACTTCAGTTTTCCGCAAAAAGTCCTTAAAAATATGATAGGCAAAACTCTGTTTGCCGTCGCGACGACCGATCAGAGACCGATTTACTGCGGAGTGTATTTTGAGATCAAGAGCGGAAAGATTATCGCGGTCTCCTGCGACTCGTTCAGGCTCGCTTATACCGAGCAGATCGGCGAGATAAAAGACGTCGATAAGAATTCCGACGTTGACGAGACGTTCATAATCCCCGGCAAGACGCTGATGGAGCTTATGAAGTTTTTGAGCGACGACATCGATGACGAAGTCATGATAAGACTCGGACGCAAACACGTCACGTTCGAGATCGGAAACCTCGTGTTCTTCTCGCGTCTGCTTGAAGGACAGTATCTCGCCTACAACAAATATATCCCGACCGACAGCACGATTTTCGTCAAGATCGATAAAACTTCGTTCATCTCCAGCCTTGAAAAAGCCGCGCTCATCAGCGAGGAAAAGGCTCAGATAAAGAATTTTGTCAAATGCTCGTTCAAGGGCGACCTGCTTTGCGTCAGCGCGAACGCGGTATCGGGAAAGGTGTACGACGAGGTACCGATCGAGAAGACCGGCGACGACCTTGAGATCGCGTTCACCTGCCGTTATCTGCTCGAGGCTCTCAGAGTCTGCGACAGCGACACGCTCAAGCTCAGTATGTCGGGTCCGCTCCGCGCCATGGTGATCGAGCCCGCGGCAGACGCCGACAAAGGGTCCTTCCTGTTCGTAACTCTTCCGACAAGAATGAAAGCATGATCTGCAAAAGGATAACCTACGAAAATTTCAGAAACATAAAAGAACAGACGCTCGAATTGTCGCCGGAGGTCAACGTGCTTTACGGCGACAACGCCGAGGGAAAGACCAACGCGCTCGAGGGGATATGCGTTTTCGCGACGGGAAAGACCTTCCGTCAGGGAAACGACCGTGATCTGATCTCGTTCGATTCCGAAGTCTGCCGTCTCAAAAACACGTTCGTCGACAAAAACCGCGAGCAGGAGATGGAGATAAAACTCGTACGCGGCTCGCGCAGGAGCGTCACCCGCAACGGAGTTCCGGTCAGACGGACGGCGGATATGCTCGGATATTTCCGCGCGGTGCTTTTCTGCCCCGAACATCTGTCGATAGTCAAGGACGGACCGGCGGAAAGACGTTCTTTTCTCGACGCGGCGATAAGTCAGCTCAAGCCGTTCTATCTTACGTCCCTTCAAAAGTATTTCGAGGCGCTCGAACAGCGCAACCGTCTTATACGCGAATATGAGGAAAACCGCTCGGCGTTCGATTCGACCGTCGATCTCTGGTCGGGCATCATGGCGCGCGAGGCGGCGCTGATCTCAAAGGAGCGCGCCGAATATATAAAAAGACTCGACGTCAAGGTCGGGGAGTTTTTCTCGGATATGACGAAGGGAGAAGAAAAAACGTCCATCGAATATCACGGAGAAAAAACGGAAGACGAGTTCGTCAGACTGTTTTCCGAAGACCTTGAACGCGAGGTCGCCGCAGGAACGACCCTTCACGGGGTGCAGAAAGACGATTTTCTTATAACGCTCAACGGCCGCGAGGCGCGGGTCTACTGTTCCCAGGGACAGCAGAGGTCGCTCGCGCTCGCGATGAAGATGGGCGAGGGCGAGATCTCGCGCGAGATCAGTCTCGACTATCCGGTATTCCTGCTTGACGACATTTTTTCCGAGCTTGACGACAAACGCAAAAACTATCTGCTGAACGGGATAAAGGGCAAACAGGTCGTGATAACGTCCTGCGAGCGTATCGATCCCGGAGTCCGCGCGGCGGTTTTCCGCGTGTCTAAAGGCAGCTACACGCCGATACGGGAGGTATAATAATGTATATTCATCTCGGAAACGGCAGGATAGTCCGCGAGAAGGAGATGATCGGCGTATTCGATCTCGATCTTTCCACGCTCTCAAAAACCACGCGCGCCTTTCTTTCTCAGGCGGAAAAGGAAGGACGTCTCGAGATCACGTCGGACGAGATCCCGCGTTCGGTGATCGTCACGGATGAAAAAATATATATGTCCGTTCTGTCGCCCAAGGCGATATGCGGCAGGATGGCAAAGAAATAAACGCAAAAGAAACGTACACGTACATTTGTTTTAGATCAAAGAGTTCGTTAAATGAGTGAGAATTTGAAGAGCAGTACCTACGACGAGAGTCAGATACAAGTGCTTGAAGGCCTCGAGGCGGTAAGAAAACGCCCCGGAATGTATATCGGCTCGACCTCGGTCAAGGGTCTCGACCATCTTGTCTACGAGATCGTGGACAACGCGATAGACGAGTCGCTCGCGGGGTACTGTAAGAACATCACGGTAACTATCAACAAGGGCAATACCGTCACGGTTATCGACGACGGAAGAGGAGTTCCGACGGGACCTCACCCCAAGCTCGGCATCTCCACGCTCGAAGTGGTATACACCATCCTCCACGCCGGCGGAAAGTTCGGCGGAGAGGGATATAAGGTTTCCGGAGGTCTGCACGGCGTCGGCGCGTCCGTCGTCAACGCGCTCTCCGAATGGATGGAGGTCACGGTCTACGATTCCCGCACCGGACGCGAGTATTATCAGAAATACGAGCGCGGCAAGCCTCTTTTCAGCGTCAAGGAGATCGGACCGACCGACAAAACGGGAACAAAGGTCACTTTCCTGCCCGACAAGGAGATCTTCGAAACACTCGAATTTGAATACGACACGCTGCTCAACCGTCTGCGCGAGCAGGCGTTCCTCAACGCGGGGGTACACATCCTGTTCACCGACGACAGAGGGGACGAGCCGGTCGTCAACGATCTCAGGTACGAGGGAGGCATACGTTCGTTCGTAGAGTATCTCAACGAGAACAAGACTCCCGTCAGCGGCGTTATTTACGTCGCGGTCGAAAACGAGAACAATTCGGCGGAGGTCGCGATCCAGTACACCGATACCTATACCGAAAACCTGCTGTCGTTCGCGAACGATATACGCACGGTCGACGGCGGTATGCACGAGATAGGCTTCAAGATCTCGCTGACGAACGTCGTCAACGATTACGCCAGAAAATACAAGTTCCTCAAGGACACCGACCAAAACCTTTCGGGAGAAGACGTGCGCGAGGGTATGACAGCGGTCATAAGCGTCAAGCTGACCGAGGCGGAGTTCGAGGGACAGACCAAGACCAAGCTCGGCAACTCCGAGATGAAGACGGTCGTTTCAAAGCTCGTGAACGAAAAGCTCTCCGAATACTTCGAGGAGCATCCCGCCGAGATCAGGCTGATAATCGACAAGGTCATCACGGCGCAGAGGGCGCGCGAGGCGGCGAGGAAAGCCCGCGAGGCCGCGAGAAAGAAAACGAGCTTCGAGTCGGGACAGATGCCCGATAAACTGCGCGACTGCAACGAGCGCGACCCCGAGCTTACCGAGATATTCATCGTCGAGGGAGATTCCGCGGGAGGCTCGGCGACCCAGGGGCGCGACAGCCGTTTCCAGGCGATCCTTCCTCTGTGGGGCAAGATGCTCAACGTCGAAAAGGCGCGCGCGGACAAGATCTACGGCAACGATAAATTAGCGCCCGTCATCACGGCGCTCGGAGCCGGGATAGGCGACGAATTCAACCTCGAAAAACTTCGTTATCATAAAATAATCATAATGGCGGATGCCGACGTCGACGGAGCGCACATCCGTACGCTCCTTCTGACCTTCTTCTTCCGCTTCATGCGTCCGCTGCTCGAACACGGTTACGTTTATTCCGCGGTACCTCCGCTCTATAAACTGACCCGCGGCAAGACCACGCGCGTCGCTTACAGCGACGAGGAACGCGACAGGGTCTCCGCGGAAATGAGAGGCGACAACCCCAACGTCAAGATCGACATATCGCGTTATAAAGGTCTCGGTGAAATGGACCACGAGGAACTCCGCGAAACGACGATGGATCCGACTACGCGCACCCTGCGCCGTATCGAACTCGACGACGCCGTCGCGGCGGACCGCATCTTCAACGTCCTGATGGGCGAGGAAGTCGAGCCGAGAAAGCAGTTCATCGAAGAAAACGCGAAGTACGCCGTCAATCTCGACTATTGACGCAACCTTAGAAATGACGATTTATTGAGGTAAATATGGCAAAGAAACGTTCAGACTACCTGCCCGAGGAAATATCGTTCCCGGATCAGGTGATAACCACCTCCGAGCTCGTAAACGAAATGAAAACGAGCTATATAGAATACGCGATGTCGGTCATCGTCGGACGCGCGCTCCCCGACGTGCGCGACGGTCTCAAACCCGTACACAGACGTATCCTCTACGCGATGTACGAAGACGGACTCACCCGCGACAAGCCCTTCAAGAAGTGCGCGACCGCGGTCGGCGCCGTTCTCGGCGCATACCATCCGCATGGCGACGCGTCGGTCTACGACGCCCTCGTCCGTATGGGTCAGGACTTCTCGATGAGGTATCCTTTGATCGACAAACACGGTAACTTCGGTTCGATCGACGGCGACCCGCCCGCGGCTTACCGTTATACCGAGGCGCGTATGGCGCGCATCGCGGACGAGATGCTCCGCGACATCGAAAAGGACACCGTCGACTGGGATCCCAACTTCGACGAATCGCGCAAAGAGCCGCGCGTACTCCCCAGCCGCTTCCCGAACCTGCTCGTCAACGGCTCGTCCGGTATCGCCGTCGGTATGGCGACCAACATTCCTCCGCATAACCTTTCCGAAGTCATCGACGCCGTCGTCTGCGTACTCGACAATCCCGACGCGACGCTCGAAGATCTTATGGAGCACATCAAAGGACCCGATTTTCCGACCCGCGGTCTCATCATGGGCAAGAGCGGCATACGCGCCGCCTACGCGACGGGCAGAGGACGCGTCACCGTCCGCGCGCGTACCGAGTTCGAGGACTTCAGCCACGACAGAGTCAGGATCATCGTGACCGAGCTTCCGTATCAGGTCAACAAGCGTCAGCTCATCAAGAACATCGCCGATATGGTCAACGACAAGCGCATCGAAGGTATATCCGATCTGCGCGACGAGACCGACAACAAGGGTATGCGTATCGTCATCGAGCTGAAAAAGGGCGCAAATCAGCAGGTCGTACTGAACACACTGTTCTTACAGACTCAGATGCAGGTGACCTTCCCGGTCAATATGCTCGCGCTCGTGAACAACCAGACCCAGCCGAAGATACTGTCGCTGCGCCACATACTCGACGAGTATATCGCGTTCCAGAAGGACCTTATCATCCGCCGCACCAGATGCGAGCTGCGCAAGGCCGCCGAACGCGCCCACCTGCTCGAAGGTCTGCTCATCGCGCAGGCGAATATAGACGAAGTCATCCGTATCATACGCAATTCCTACGACAACGCGCGCGAAAGGCTGATGGAGAGATTCAGTCTGTCCGAGGTCCAGGCGAACGCCATCCTCGAAATGAGACTGAAAGCGCTCCAGGGACTCGAAGAAGAAAAACTCCGCGCGGAGTACGAAGAGATAGAAAAACGCATCGCTTACCTCAACACCATCCTTGAGTCCGAGGAGGTGCTGATAGGCGTGTTCAAGAAAGAGATCCTCGAGATCAAAGAGAAATACGGCGACGAACGCCGCACCGAGATCTGCGAGGTCGAGGACGAGATAGACATCGAAGACCTCATCGAGCGCCACACCTGCGTCGTGACCCTGTCGCACGCGGGATATATCAAGCGCATCCCCGCCGACACCTATTCCGCTCAGCACAGAGGCGGCAAGGGCGTTATCGGAATGACGACGAAGGAAGACGACTTCGTCGAAAAGGTCGTCACGGTCAACTCTCACTCCAACCTGTTCTTCTTTACGACGAAGGGCAGGGTAATGTCCAAAAAAGCCTATTATATCCCCGAGGCGGGACGCACCGCCAAGGGCAACAACGTCGTCAACCTGTTCGAGCTTGAAGAGGGCGAGCGCATAAACGCGATCATCCCGATAGACTCGTTTGAGGAGGAAGACTATCTCACGATGGTCACCAAACGCGGCATAATCAAGCGTACTCCCATCGGAGAATACGAATATCAGCGCAAGGGCGGCAAACGCGCCATCACTCTCGACGAGGGGGACGAGCTTGTGTTCGTCGCGCGTACGACGGGTAAGGACGATGTCCTCGTCGCCACGAAGAAGGGCTTTGCCGTGCGTTTTGAGGAAGTCAAGGGCAGATCGGTCGGCAGGACCGCGCGCGGCGTTATCGCCATCCGTCTCACCGACGGAGACGAAGTCGCGGGAGCCGCGGTCGTCGACAATGACAAGACGCTGCTGTTCATCACCGAAAAAGGCTTCGGCAAACGCACGAAGTTCGACCAGTTCCCGGTCCACAACAGAGGCGGCAAGGGCGTTATCTGCCACAAGATCTCCGAAAAGACCGGACTTATCGCGGACATCGCGCCGGTCTCGGACGACGACGACATCATGCTCATCACCAACGAGGGTACGGTCATACGTACTCCCGCGAGCGGGATCTCGCTTTACAGCAGAGCCGCGGCGGGCGTTATAATCATGCGTCTCGGCGAGGGCTGCGGAATATCCAACTTCGCGGTCGTCGAAAAAGAGGAAGAGGTCCCCGGGGAAGAGGACGGATCCGCCGAGACCGAAGAAACAGAGACCGCAGCGCCCGTCGGGAACTCCGACTTCGGAGCCGAAACAAATGAAAACCAAAACTAAAGCGCTCGCGCTGATATTTGCCGCAGTTCTGCTGTGCTCCGCGCTGTTTTCGTGCGGAGGGAGCATGACGGAGGAGTCCGCAAAGGAGATACTCGGAGAACTCCTGCCGAAGTCTTATGAATTCAACGACGTATTCTGGGGAAAAGGACTCGATATAGTCGCAAATCCATCGAGCGACGCATATCAACCCGTCGAAAGCGACGTTTACAAGTCCACGAAGGATATGCTCGACGCCGCGTCCGAGGTGTTTTCTTCGGAATATATCGAGTCGATACGGTCTTCCGTCTTCGCCTCGAACGAGGAGGGCGGGATCCGGGCGAGATACATCGACGTCGCGGGAGTGCTCAAAAAGGATACGACGAACGAAGGATTCGACAACTTCGACTCCGTCAACGGCAAAATAGATATTTCGAGCGTAAAAATACTCAAACAAAACAGACACACGGCGCTCCTCTCGCTCCGTTATACAGACGGCGGCGAGACAGAGCTGACGCTTGTGCTTGAAAACGGAAAATGGCTGCTCAACAGCCCCACGTACTGATCTTTCGGGAGGAAAATCAATAAATGAAGATCTATGACGAACTCAAGGCGCGCGGACTTATCGCGCAGGTCACCGATGAAAAAGAGATAAGCGAAATGGTGAACGAGGGCAAAGCGACCTTCTACATCGGCTTCGACTGCACCGCGGACAGCCTTACCGCCGGACATTTCATGGCGCTTTCGCTGATGAAACGTCTGCAGATGGCGGGCAATAAACCCATCGCTCTTATCGGCGGCGGTACCACGATGATAGGCGACCCCTCGGGACGTACCGACATGAGAAAAATGCTGACGAGGGAGGACATCGACCACAACGCCGAATGCTTCAAACGCCAGATGGAGCGCTTCATCGAGTTCGGCGAGGGCAAGGCGCGGATGGTCAACAACGCCGACTGGCTCCTTTCTCTCAACTACGTCGACCTGCTGCGTGAGGTCGGAGCGTGCTTCTCGGTCAACAATATGCTCCGCGCCGAGTGCTATAAACAGCGCATGGAAAAGGGACTTTCGTTCCTTGAATTCAACTATATGATAATGCAGTCCTACGACTTCTATCATCTCTATCAGCATTATAACTGCAATATGCAGTTCGGCGGCGACGACCAGTGGTCCAATATGCTGGGCGGCACCGAGCTTATCAGAAGAAAGCTCGGAAAAGACGCTCACGCAATGACGATCACTCTCCTGACCGACTCGCAGGGCAAAAAGATGGGCAAGACCGCCGGCAACGCCGTCTGGCTCGACCCCAATAAGACAAGCCCGTTCGAGTTCTATCAGTACTGGCGCAACGTCGGCGACGAGGACGTTATGAAGTGCATCCGTATGCTGACCTTCATCCCGCTCGAGGAGATCGAGGAGATGGAAAAGTGGGATCCGAGCCGCATCAACGAGAAGAAAGAGGCGCTCGCGTACTCCCTTACCGCCCTCGTACACGGCGAGGAGGAGGCTGCGAAGGCGCGCGACACCTCGCGCAGCCTGTTCGCGGGAGGCGGAGACGACTCCAATATGCCGTCCACCGAGCTTTCGGACGACGACCTCGCCGACGGAAGTATCAACGTCTGCGACCTGCTCGTCAGGTGCGGACTTGCTCCGAGTAAGGGCGAGGCGCGCAGACTTATCCAACAGGGCGGAGTCTCCGTCGACGACGCGAAGATCACCGACACTTACGCTTCGTTCACGTCCGACGCCCTCAAAGCCGGACTCAAGATCAAAAAGGGCAAAAAGATATTCCACAAGGCGATATTGAAATAAGATAAATAAGACGGGGGACCTTTTTAGACAAAAAGGTCCCCCGTGCCCCTCCAAAAACCTTCCAAAAGGAAAATAGGATCATTATTTCATGCCGAGAACGAGCCTAACTTCGACTATTTTCTATATACCTCGTTTTTCTTTTTCCCCTCTTAAAGTTTTTTGAAAGGGGGCGCGGGGGATGCCTTTTTTTCAAAAAAGGCATCCCCCGCATACTGTCATTTCGTTCTTCTTTCACACCGTCAGCTCGGCGCCGTCGGTCATTTCGGAGGCGTATTTTTCGAGGACGGGTCTTACCGTTCCGTTGACGAACTCCACGACCTGAGACGCGGCGCGTCCGGTATAGTTTTCGGGAACGAGCTGTTCCTTAACGGACTCCTTATCGACGCCGAAGGCGGGATCGGAGCAGATACGGTCGATGAGGTCGTTATCGAGTCCGAGCTCCTTGACCTGTTTTCCGGCTTCGATGGAGTGGCGGCGTATGGTTTCGTGCAGCTCCTGTCTGTCGCCGCCGCGCTTGACGGCTTCCATCATTATATTTTCGCTCGCCATGAAGGGCAGCTCCGCCATGACGCGGCGTCTGATGACGGACGGATAGACGACGAGCGCGCCGGTGACGTTGATATAGATATTGAGGATGGCGTCGACTCCGAGGAAGGCCTCGCTGACTGAGATACGCTTGTTGGCGGAGTCGTCGAGGGTACGCTCGAACCACTGCTCGGACGAGGTCAGAGCGGCGTTCTGCGCGTCGCAGATGACGTAGCGCGCGAGAGCGGTCATGCGTTCGCTCCGCATCGGGTTGCGCTTGTAGGGCATGGCGGACGAGCCGACCTGATTTTTCTCGAAGGGCTCCTCCATTTCCTTGAAGGATTGCAGGATGCGCAGGTCGTTCGCGAATTTGTGCGCGGACTGCGCGATCCCCGAGAGGACGTTCAGCACGCGGGAGTCGACCTTGCGGGTGTAGGTCTGTCCGGAGACCGGATAGCACTCGTCGAAGCCGAAATCGGCGGCGATGAGCCTTTCCGCCTCTTTGACTTTGTTTTCGTCGTTGTTGAACAGATCCATGAACGACGCCTGAGTCCCGGTCGTTCCCTTCGAGCCGAGGAATTTCAGCGAGGAAAGAACGTATTCGAGGTCGCAGAGATCGATATAGAGGTCGTGGAGCCAGAGCGTCGCGCGCTTGCCTACGGTCGTCAGCTGCGCGGGCTGGAGATGTGTGTAGGCGAGGCAGGGCATATCCTTGTATTTGAGCGCAAAGTCCGAAAGGTTTTTCATCACCTTCAGAAGCTTGCCTCTGGTCAGGCGGAGCGCTTCGCGCATGACGATAACGTCGGTATTGTCGTCGACGTAACAGCTCGTCGCGCCGAGGTGTATGATCTTTTTCGCCTTGGGGGCGACGTCGCCGTAGGCGCGGATGTGCGCCATAACGTCGTGGCGCAGGAGCTTTTCATACTCCGCGGCGGCGGCGAAATCAATGTCGTCGACGTGGCTCTCGAGTTCTTTTATCTGTTCGTCGGTGATGTCGAGTCCGAGCTTTTGTTCCGCTTTAGCGAGCGAGACCCAGAGCTTGCGGAAGGTCGAGAACTTCATCTGCTGGGAGAAGATGTACTGCATCTCCTTCGAGGCGTACCTCGTCGAGAAAGGACTTTCGTAGCTTGTAAACGACATTTTGTTTTCCTTCTTTCAGTTGTTTTCGGTGAGTTTTTCAAGAGCGGCGAGCCTGACGCAGCAGCACAGGATCTCCATTGCCGAGCGGAGTTCTTCCGTGGAGGGATAGGAGGGCGCTATACGCAGGTTACGGTCGCGCGGATCGTTTTTATAGGGGTAGGTCGCGCCGGGCGAAGTCAGAGTGACTCCGGCGTCCTTTGCGAGCGCGTGGACGCGTTTCGCCGTGCCGTCAAGGACGTCGAGCGAGACGAAATATCCGCCCGCGGGATGGGTCCATTCGGCGATGCCGAGTCCGGAAAGCTCTTTTGTGAACGCGTTTTCCACGGTCTCGAACTTCGGGCGCAGGTGGGATGCCTGACCGATCATGTGCTTTTTCAGGTTTTCCGCTGTCTTGAAATAGAGGACGTGGCGGAGCTGATTGATCTTGTCGTAGCTTATCGTCTGTATCGACAGATGTTTTTTGATGAACGCGATATTCGCGTCGCTGGCGATTATACAGGAAACGCCGCCGCCGGGATAGGTGATCTTCGAGGTCGAGGAGAACTCGTAGAAGATGTCGTCGTTGCCGGCTTTATGCGCCTCGGTGAAGATGTTGAGGAGCTTTTCGTCGCGCTCCGGGTAAATGGGGTGGACGTAATACGCATTGTCCCAGAAGATGCGGAAGTCGTCAGCCGCGGGACGGAGCGACGCGAGCCGGCGGACCGTTTCGTCGGAGTAGGTGACTCCCGTAGGGTTGCTGTACTTCGGCACGCACCAGATGCCTTTGACCGCCGGGTCCCTGACGAGCGTTTCCACCTCGTCCATATCGGGACCGGTGGGAGTCATTTTGACGGGGATAAGCTCGAAGCCGAACTCCTCTGTGACCGCGAAATGGCGGTCGTAGCCGGGGCAGGGACACAGAAATTTGATCTTGCCCTGCTTGCCCCAGGGTGTCTTGCCCTCTCCCACGCCGAAGACGTAGCCGCGCATGACGGCGTCGTACATCAGGTTGAGCGAGGAGTTGCCGCAGGCGAGCACGTTCTTTGCCGGAACGTCGAAGATCTCCGCGAAGAGCGCTCTCATTTCCGGGATGCCCTCGAGCAGACCGTAGTTGCGGTAGTCGCCGTTTTTCTTCGCCTCTTCGGACGAAGTCAAGACCGTGAGCAGACCGTCCGAGTCGTCGATCTGCTCGGGCGCGGGTTTGCCGCGCGACATATTGAGCGAAAGACCTTTGCCTTTAAGTAAGTCATACTCCTTTTGAACGTCGTTTTTGAGGGAGAGCAATTCGCCTCTCCCGAGCTTTGCGTATTCCATATTGTCCTCCGTAGTTTGACAGACCGGCGAGACGAAGTATTCTTTTCGCCGTCTGCTGACGCAAAGCGGAAAGGGCGGGGGCATCACGCTCCCGCCCCTCGAGCCTTGTATTCTGTGTGATTAAAGTGCGATTCTTAAAATTAGTGAAACCGTTTATCAGAAGTCAGCGTTTCCGGTCGTTCTCGGGAACGCTTCCACGTCGCGGATGTTGGTGATGCCCGTGACGTACATGATGAGTCTCTCAAATCCGAGACCGAAGCCGGCGTGCTTGGTGCCGCCGTATCTGCGAAGGTCGCAGTACCACGAGTAGTCTTCTTCCTTGAGTCCGAACTTTTCAAGCGAAGACATAAGGACGTCCATACGTTCCTCTCTCTGGCTTCCGCCGACAAGCTCTCCGACTCCGGGAACGAGCAGATCCATCGCCGCGACAGTCTTGCCGTCGTCGTTGACTCTCATATAGAACGCCTTGATGTCGCGCGGCCAGTCGGTCACGAACACGGGTTTGCCGAAGACCTTTTCGGTGATGTATCTTTCATGCTCGGTCTGGAGGTCCATGCCCCATTCAAGCGGATACTCGAACTTTTCGCCGCTCTCCTTGACGAGTCTGACAGCCTCGGTGTAGGTGATCCTGCCGAAGTCGCTGTTCACGAGGTTCGTGAAGCGTTCGATCAGCGTGTTGTCGAAGAACTTGTTGAAGAATTCAAGCTCCGCGGGACACTCGTTCATTATGTATTTTATGACGTATTTGAGCATCGCTTCACAAAGCTCCATATCGTCCTCGAGATCAGCGAACGCGATCTCCGGCTCCATCATCCAGAACTCCGCGGCGTGGCGGGGAGTGTTGGAGTTTTCCGCGCGGAAGGTCGGACCGAACGTGTAGACGTTCGCGAACGCCATCGCGAAGCATTCGACGTTGAGCTGACCCGAAACGGTGAGGTTGGTCGACTTGCCGAAGAAGTCCTTCGAGTAGTCTACCTTGCCGTCCTCGGTGCGGGGCAGGTTTTCGAGGTCGAGGGTCGTGACGCGGAACATCTCGCCCGCGCCCTCGCAGTCGCTTCCGGTGATGAGCGGAGTGTGGACGTAGACGAAGTTACGCTCGTTGAAGAATTTATGTATCGCGTACGCCGCGACCGAACGGACCCTGAACACCGCGTTGAAGGTGTTGGCTCTCGGACGGAGGTGCGCTATCGTGCGAAGGAATTCAAAGCTGTGTTTCTTTTTCTGAAGAGGATATTCCGGAGTGGAAGTGCCTTCGATCTCCACCTTTGTCGCCTTGACTTCAAAGGGCTGTTTCGCATCGGGAGTCAGTACGAATTTTCCTTCAACTACGAAAGACGCGCAGATGTTCTGCTTCGCGATCTCCTTGTAGTTTTCGAGCGAGGCTTCCTCGATGACGACCTGCAGGTTCTTGAAAGCGCTGCCGTCGTTGAGTTCGATAAATCCGAAAGCGTTGGACGCGCGTATGCTTCTCGCCCAACCGGTGACGGTGACCTGCTTGTCCGCATAGGCGGAAGGATCTTTATACAGTTCTTTAATCGTCGTTCTTTTCATGGTTTGTTTCTCCTGTTATTACAGCTGATGATAGCTAAAATATATTATACAATTATTTTTATAAAATTACAATCAGCAAGATGAATAATAATTCGCGTTTCTTTCTCCCGCTTTAATGCAATATTTTCTGTCTGACGTCCTGTCCCTTGAAAACCATTATCGAAAACGCGCCGAAAAGCCTCGAAGTGATGCGGTCCGCGTATCTTTCGCGCAGCTCCTTTTGCGAAAGGTTGGTATTGATTATCATCGGTTTTCTTTCGTTCAGACGGGAATTGATGACGTTGTAAACGCAGGAGACCGAGAATTCGGTCTTCATTTCGGTCCCGAGGTCGTCGATGATGAGCAGGTCGCAGTCGAAGAAACGGTCCGTATCCGTGTCAAGATTGCGGAAATGCTCTTTTTCAAAGTCGCTTATCAGCTTTTGAGCCGACTCGTAGATCACCTTGTACCCCTTTTCGATGACTTTTTTCGCGATAGAGGTCGAAAGGTGGGTCTTTCCGAGTCCCGTTCCGCCGATGAGGAGCAGGTTTTCGTCGTCTTCTCCGAACGTTTCGGCGTATTCGAGACACTTGTCGTAGACCAGCTTCATATTCCGGAGCGTGTCTGTGTTTTCCGAGCAGTACGAAAAGTTGAACGTATCGAACGACTGATTTTCCGTCAGCCTTCCGAGTCCGGAGTTTTCGAGCGCCTCTTTTGCGAGCGCCTTGCGGAAACAGTCGCACATTTTTGCGCCGATAAAGCCGGTGTCGCGGCACTTTTCGCACTCGTAGCGCACGTCGGTATAGTCCTCCGGATAGCCGAGCGCTTTAAGCAGCTTTGCTTTTCTTTTGAGCAGACGTTCGTTCTCTTTTCGGAGAGCTTCTACGCGCTTTTCAAGTCCTTCCTTGCCGCCCATCGCCTGCTCGAACAGGCGAAGTCCCGTCGCGTTGAGCATGCCGTCTATTTTTTTGAGTTCGGGAGAGAGCGCGTCAACTTCTTTCTGACGCGCTTCCGCCGCCGCCATCGCGTCGCGGCTCTTGTTCTCGAACCGTTCTCTTACCGTGAAGTAGGATCCCTGCCTGTCAGCCATTTTCAGTCTCCTTTTTCATTCTTTTTTCTTTTTTTGCCGATGTTCTCGTAACTGCGCTTCAAAGCCGCCTCGAAGAATTCGTCCGTGTCGAACGAAGAATTGTCAGACGGCGAGCCGGCGTTCTTTTTGTCGTGCGCCGCCTTATATATCATGCTGTCCTCTTTCGCCTTTTCGAGCGTTTTTATCCCGGAGGAATGCCACCTTTCGAGGATCGAGTTCGCGTATGAGAAAGAAGGCTTCGCCGTCGCGTTGATCGTCAGCTCGTAAGCGTAGGAAATAAGGTCGCACGGCATTTCCCAGGTCGTCGTCCAGCGGAAAACGCACTCTTTTTCAAACGGTGTCAGCGCCCGCGCGCCGGTGCCGAAGATCTCGCGTATCTTTCCCGTTTTGCCGTTGTAGATCTCCTGTTGTTTTATGTATTCTTCAAGCGCCTCGACGGTGTTTATATCCCGTGAATTCAAGTCGAGCGCGGTCTTTTCGAGATAATGGATCGACCTTTTGCCCTTGCTGACGTTATACGAAAGCAGTTGGGCGATAAAGTCCGGCGGGATGCGGAAATAGTCGTAAAGCGCCAGTATCTTGTTCAGCTCGAGAGCGTTGAATATCTTGCCCGCGACGTTCTGACAGGTGTCGATAAAGCTCTTCAGCTCCGCGTTCTCGCGGAAGAGACGGTCGATCTCGATCCCGGAATACTGCGGGATCTCGATCTCTTTCGTTTTTATCCGTTCGTCTTTCTGCGCATCTGAGTTTTCTTTCGCAGGCGAGTCCGCGGCTTTGTCCGACTCCGCTGCCTTTTTTCTGCGCCCCGAACGGAGCATCCCCGCGCCGCGCCAGAACTGCAAAGCTCCGGTGACCTCGCTTTCGCTCACTCCGAGGAAATCCGCCGCCCCCTTTTCGGAGAAAACGCCGTTTTCGGTGAACTTTCCCGAATAGACGAGTATCAGCGTCTTTATCTCGGTCTCGGAACATTCCTCGAGCCGCTCGATCAGCGAGTCCTTCGGCAGAAGTATGCCCGACTCGTTCGTTTCAACGTTTATCTTCATTTTGTTTTCCGTTCTTTCGTTTCTTTTTTGCCGATGTCGTAGCAAAGAGTCATCAGCGAGTCGTCTATCCACAAATTTTTTACCGGGACGTCGAGCTTGATCTTGACGTTCGAGAAGTTCCACACGCCTTTTATTTTCAGCGTTTTTATCACTTCTATCGCTTTTTCGGTCGAGTCTCCCTCTGTCGCAAGGACGATGATGTCGGGTCTTTCTTTTTTCGCGTAGTCCTCGAAAAGCCCGAGCGCGTTTTCCTTCGCGGTGGAAAAACACTTTTTCAAAGCGACCCCCTGACCGACGAAAACGGGGCGGCTTTTCAGCATCGACACCATTTCTTCCGTTCCCACGATAACGGCGGAATATTCCTCGCGCACGCCCGCGATGTCGAGTATGGAGGTGTACAGCACCCGCGTGTCGTATCCGTACCCGCGGAGTCCGAATTCTCCGAGCGAGGAGAGATCCTGTCTGACCTGCGAGGGAGAAGCTCCGAGGAGAGACGCGAGGCGCGTTGACGAGACGCGGAACTCGTTGCCGTCTATGAGTTTTTTTAATATACGCAGGTATCCCGGCAGACGTTTCGCCGTGCTTTTCGAGACCTTTCGCGTTTCGTTTTCTCTGTTCATTCGTTCAGCTTCCAAAAGTTTATTCTTTCAAGATCCGTGTTCTTTTGCAATATCGCTTATTCATTAAAAATGTATGAAAATCCCCGGTTTTTCCATATTATCCACAGGGTTTTCCATAGGCAAGAGCCGTTAAAATGCCCAAAAAGCGTGTTTTTTGACCGAAATCGAAAAAGTTTTCCATAGGGAGAAACATATCTTTTCATAATGAATAAATCGTCCGGGGGGTAAAATGCGAATATGCAAAAAGCACTTTTTTGCAAAAAGGACTTGACAACTTTTTACTCAGCGGTTTTGGGAAACAGCGACGCGTTTTCCGCGCCGACTCTGCTTTTGCCCGACCTCGCGTCGGCGTTCAGACGCAGGTCCGCGACGCGCCCGGCGAGGTATTCGTAATATCCCGCGACGGCGATCATGGCTCCGTTGTCTCCGCAGTATTGCAGGCTCGGGATGCAGAGCGCGATCCCGTTCTTTCCGCAGTATTCGGCAAACGCGCGGCGCAGATGAGAATTCGCGGCGACCCCTCCCGCGACGACGAGCGCCTTGCGTCCCGTCAATTCGAGCGCCTTTGCGGTCTTTGCGACGACGTCGCGGACCACTCTGTCGGTAAGCGACGCGGCGATATCCTCACGGGCGGGCTTTTCGTCCTTCTGTTCGGCGTTATGGATAGTATTTATGACCGCCGTCTTGACTCCGGAGAACGAGAAGTCGAGGTTGTCCCCCGCGAGCGCCGCGGACGGGAATTTGTACGCCGTTTTGTCTCCGAGGCTTGCCAGGCGGTCCATCTCTTTACCTCCGGGGTAGGGGATCCCCAGCACGCGCGCCGTTTTGTCAAAGCATTCTCCGAGCGCGTCGTCCCGCGAGTGACCGACGGTCACAAAATCGGTGTAGGTCCGCACGTCCATGATCGAAGTATGTCCTCCCGACACGGCGAGCGCGAGAAAAGGCGGTTTAAGCTCCGGGTGCTCGATGAACGCCGCCGAAACGTGTCCTTTTATATGGTCGACCGCGACGAGCGGTTTTCCCGTCGAGTACGCGAGTCCTTTCGCAAAGTTGACGCCGGTAAGCAAAGCTCCGATCAGTCCCGGGGCGCAGGTCACTGCGAACGCGTCGACGTCGGAGAGTTTTATCCCGGCTTTGTCGAGCGCTTCCCCGGTTATCCCGGTCAAAGCCTCGGCGTGCGCGCGGGAAGCTATTTCCGGCACTACGCCGCCGTAAAGCGCGTGCGTGCTTATCTGCG
>CACZZA010000011.1:47690-50190 GCA_902785485.1 uncultured Ruminococcus sp.
CGATGCTCGCCACCGAAGCGGCGGTCTCGTCGCACGAGGACTCTATGCCCAAGATCAGCATGACTTTTGTCCTTGTTTATTCTTTAAGAGATTTTTTCATCACCAGAGCGTCTTCGGTCGGGTGACGGTAGTATTTTTTCCTCTCTCCGATGAGTGTAAAACCCGCTCCGCAGTACAGAGCCAGGGCGGAGGAGTTCGATTTTCTGACTTCGAGGAACACGTCCTTGACTCCGCGTTCCTTCATAAGCGCAAGAGCGCGGTCGACGAGCATCTTTCCGTATCCCAGACGCCGCTTTCCGGGGTGAACGCAGACGCTCATGACCTCTCCCTCGTCATCGAAAATATAGATACAGACGTATCCGACGCATTTTCCTTCGTCTTCGAGCAGATAAAGCTCCTCGAAAGAGCCGCCTTCCAGCGCGCTTTTGAACATCCCGGGAGTCCACGGGTCGGTGAAGCAGGCGTTCTCGAGCGAAAGTACGGTCTCAAGATCCCCTGAGTCCGCCTTGCGCAGCAGCGGAGCCATTATTTTTCCTCCGTCAGAAAACGGCGCCTGATGAGTTCTTCGAGCGTCGCGAGGCACTTTTCGTACTCCGCAGGGCCCTTCATGAACGGGTCGGGAACGTCGCGGTCAAAGGTCGTTATCTTGCCGAGCTGAAAAGGGAACGCCCGCATCATGGCCATCGCGTGGTTTTGCGAGATCCCGACGACGACGTCGTTTTCTTCAAATACCCGACCGCTGAGATTTTTCGCCGTATGCCTGTCGTATTCGTTTCCCGGGGTCGGATCGATCCCGCGCTTGCGGAGCGCAAGAACGGCATCTTCCGAGATCGGCTCGCCCTCGTTTGCATAAAGTCCCGCGCTTGTCGCTTTGTATCTGCCTTTTCCAAGATGGTTCAGCAGCGCCGCCGCCATCGGACTGCGGCAGGTGTTGCCCGTGCAGACGAAGCAGACCTTCGTCACCCCGCCTTCTGCCGGGACAGCGGTCTCTTCCTTTTCTTTTATAAGAGTTTGTTCCATCTAAACGTCACGTCCTTAATATCCGAATTTGCCGGAAAGGCTGTCGTCGTCCTCGATCCATTCCCGGACCTCGATCACGCGGTAGTCATCCTTCGTGTCGCGTATGACGACGCGCTCGATGCCGGAATTGATTATAGTACGCTTGCACATCGGGCAGGAGTTCGTCCCGCCGAGGATCGCGTGCGTTTCGGGATCGATGCACGCGAGGTACAGAGTAGCCCCGAGCATCTCGTCGCGGGACGCCGCGATGATGGCGTTCTGCTCCGCGTGTACGCTCCGGCACAGCTCGTATCTCTCGCCGCGCGGGATATTCAGCTGCTGACGGTAGCAGAATTTGAGGTCGCAGCAGTTCTTGCGTCCCCGGGGAGCGCCCGCGTAACCCGTCGAAACGATGGAGTCGTTCTTGACGATGATCGCCCCGAACAGACGGCGCAGACACGTGCCGCGTTCCGCTACGGTCTGGGCAATATCAAGGTAATAATTCTCTTTGCTAACGCGTTCCATCACAAATTTCCTTCCATTATATTATATATAGAGGTCAACGGTAGTACTTGTAGTACGCGACGACCTTGTCGTACTCTCCGTTCTTCTCGAGGTTGTACCCTTCGATGATGACTCCGTCAAGACTCATAAGCTCCGACGCCTTCGTGTCGACGACCTTCGCGCGGAACTTCTCGACTCCGTCCGACAGGACTATGAATTCGTCTCCGTGAACGATCAGCGACCCGTCCCGCCCGATGACTATGTCCTCGTTGTCGATCCTGCGGGTGACGTAACGTATATGCCGTCCGTCGAGGCGTTTAGCCATCTCGGTACGGAAGCGCGGACTGTCCTCGTTCTTCGGCTTGAACAGTTTGTTGAACAGCTTACCCATAAAGCCTTTCCTTTTTGAGAGGAATACTATCCTTATTTTATCATATTGTACCACAAAACGGTACTGTTTTGCAATAGGTTTTTTCATATAGCCCGATTTTACGTATTTTTGTTTTTCTTCGCGCTTTTTTGATCCGAAAAAGACGCCGGATCGTTTCCGAAAATCGATTTTTCGGCTTGACAGGCTGTATTCCGGCGTACAAATTGTGGTGTTTTACACGGTAAAACTACAAGATGTTGTGCCTTGAAAATTTCCCGAAAAAAACTTAAAAAAAGTTAAAAAAAGGTATTGACAAAAGGGGTGAAAGGTGATATACTGACAAAGCTGTCGCAAAGAAGCGACGGCGCCGATCCTTGAAAATTGAACAACGAGATCGAAGTATGAAGCAAGAACAAAGACGAAAATGAGATCTCGGCAATTCCTTTAAAAACCAAGAGTAAGAAGAGCGAAAAGCGAACGAACTCGAAGAATGATCGATACGGTCGAAAGACTGATTGATAGAATTTTTTGAGAGTTTGATCCTGGCTCAGGATGAACGCTGGCGGCGTGCCTAACACATTCAAGTCGAACGGAGAAGGGAGCTTCGGCTCCCGGATCAGTGGCGGA
>CACZZA010000012.1 GCA_902785485.1 uncultured Ruminococcus sp.
ACCGAACCATTTTTCTACAATGGGATCCTTGCTGTATTGATTCGCACCATTAAAAAAACACGTCTGAGATAACTCAGGCGTGTTTTTTTATCATTTCATAAGCTGATTGACTCTTGCCTGGACGGCTCCGTAGTCATATCCGGCGTCCTTAAGACGCTTTTTGCGGTCTGCTCCGTTGCCCCAAAGACCGCGGATGACTTCGCGCGCAAGCTCGTCGACGGTCTTCTTCGGCGCGGCAGGCTCGGCAGGTTCGGGAATAGTGTACGTGAAGCACGCATACCCTTTTGCCTTCAGCGCTTCGGCAGTCTTTTCGGCGTTAGCCTTGACCTTGAACGCTCCGACCTGCACACGGTATATTCCTTTCTGCTCGACTATGTACGTCGCAAAGCCGTCCGCCTTCAGTTTTCCTGCCATCTTCTCGGCGTTTGCCTTTTCTTTGAAGGCTCCGGTCTGTACGCGGTATATGACGTCTTCGTCCGTTTTCTCAGCCGGTGCCGGAGCGGGCGAGAGCTTCGCGTTGACCAGCTGGGCGATTTCGGGCATACGGCTCTCGAGATACGGTCCCGGGCAGGCTGTCGCCTGAAACCACTTATGCAGAGTCATGTTTCCGGTCTTGTCGCCGGTCCAGTTGAGCTTGTCGATACCGTTGCGTTTGCAGATGTCGGCGCAAAGTCTGATCAGAGATGCAAACGCCGCGTCAGAAACGTGCCATGTAGGAGCGAGTTCGTCGTTTGCGACCTCTATCGTTATCGCACGGTTATCGTTTTCAGCGTTGCCGGAAGTCCATGCGCGAATCTCTTCCGGGACGAACAGAGCGATATTCCCGTTTGAGTCTATCCCGTAGTTCGAGGACGCCTGCCTTTCGGGTTTTGCAAACTGATTTCCGACCGCTTCGAGCGTGTAGTTTCCCGCCATATGATGGATCGTGATCTTGTCAATTGCATGCGTACGCCCTTTGACGAGCTGACCGCCGACGTAATTGCCGCAGTTCGGAGATAGTTTAGTATGTGATATCAGCGTACTGTTACTCATTGATATTATCCTCCTGTTCCTGATACTGTGCGTTGTTGCTCTGCCTCGCCTCATCGATCATTCCCTCTCCAATGATATAGGATATAACCGACGCGCCGGAAATGACTATCGAAACGATCTGCGTCACGGTGTCTTCGGATACACCGAACGCCAGGAGCAGAGGACCGACAAAGCCGGCAATCGCCGCCCAGAGTTTGCGCGAACTGAGCTTTCGTTTCCAGTTGATTTTGTTATCCATGGCTTTTTTCTCCTTTTATATTATTCTTTTCGAGATCACTTATCCTGTGATTTGCGACGCTAACCGTCTCGTTCATTACCGCAACGGCTTTTTCCAGCTTGTACGTCCTGTCGATAAGATTGTTGTGCTTGTCGACCTTTTTTTCAAGCTGTTCTATCCGGTAGACCGTCAGCTTGTTTGCGGCGAGGATGCCTCCGAGCGTTCCGAGCGCCGTCCCGGCGAGCGAGATCAGCGCGACTATGATGACGTCTGACATAGGATCACCTCACAGACAGAACATCGGAAGGATGTATGCGGGATACCCGTTTGAGTGCGCTACACTCGGAGAATAGTTATACTGCCCCTTACTCTGATTGTACGACATGATCACGCTGTTGTTGTAGTCGCTGTCGTCTCCGACGCGGAATGAGTTGTCCGAAAGATTGTTCAAGGGAGTATATGTGTTCGACACGGGAGGAAGCTTCGGATTTACGTACTGTGCCGCCGCGGACCTCAGCCACAGGCGCGAATATACTATGTTAGATCCCGCTGTATATCCTTCCGCAAGCTCCGGAGTCACTATGATCTTCGATTCTCCGAGTCGGAACAGCTCGTACTGCTCGCCCTCTTTGTTAGGAGAAAGAACGACCTCGCTGAACAGTTCGAATTCGGATGGCAGGAATACCTTATCTTCCGTCACGAGCCACTGCGTATATCTGTTGGAGTGCCTGTAATACTGCGCCGTATATTTGACTACGGGCTGAACGAACGGGGCAAACTCGGGAAAATAGTCGAGGACCTTCTGAAGATTGCTTCTGTATGCGGTATTCGATTCGTAGTTTTTCGTATACTTGTTCGACCTTTCGTAATAGCCGTTGCTATCGACCATTCCGGCTATCTTCGGCAGAAAGACGCCGACCTTGTCGTTGCCTGTCCTCTCGCGCGACGCTCCGCACATCAGAGTCAGTCCCGCCTTCTGCTTTCCGTACTCCGACTTGTTGACGACGTTGTCGTGATTGAATCCGGAGATGGAAAGGTATGCAGTTTCCTCGGACTCGGCGTACGTAATGCTCAGAAAACAGGTTCCGCCAGCATATAAATCAAAAGAAAGATCAGTTACCGGATTACCGTGCCAGATTTCACGACCGTCTTTATATATGTCACCAAACCAGTCTTCTTCTCCCATACCCCATTGGAAAAGATACTCGCCGCTTTCGTTTATTCCTGTCATATCGAAGAATTGTTTTACATTTTCCAAGCCTCCTATGGATGATTCATCAGCATCCCACGTAACCGAACATTTTGAATAGTCCGGCACCTCTATCGTTTTCACCCGATAGTCCCCAACGCTCCAGTATTTCGACGGATCGTCGTTTTTCGCGATCCACGCGATCTGTTCGGGCGTCGCATCTGCGAACGGCGGGACCACTCTTCCGGAAAAAAGACCGCTCTCCTCCATCGGATCGACGTAACTGCCGCCCGCCGAAGGTCTCTTCCCGTAGTCTGTCGCCGCGGCGTTCGCCTCGATCAGCGCCGCGACCTCGTCGGGAACGGTTTGTTCCGTCCCCGCGGGATATACGTACGTCACGCCGTTGATCGTGCATTTGTACGGACTCATGAACGTGGGTATCATAACAGTTTTCATAGTATTGTTCTCCTTTGTTTTTCTTCACTTCGAGTATAACAAAGGCGCGGGGTCGTTTTCTAACCCCGCGCCGATGTTTTTTTGATTTTATTTCAGCCAGCCCTGGCACGTCTTCGATACGTCGTCGTAAAGTCCCGTCTGATACAGGAGCTGACGGATCTCGCGCATACGACCGGAGTCCTGTTCCCTGACTCTTTTGCCGTCCTTGTCAAGGCCGGCGGCTTCCCGGTACAGCGGCTTCCAGTACGACGTCACCGTCGACTTGACGGAAGTTTTGAAGTCCTTTTTCGTCTTGCCGTTTTTCTTCGCCGTATCAAGAAGATCCATGTACACATTCTTGAATGTGTCGTAGTCTCCCGCCTCGAGCGCGTTATTGAGGTCGTCCTTCTTATAGTAAGAACTGATCAGCTCCGGCGAGTCTTCGGTCTCGGGCGGTACGTAGCCGGCTATCTTCCCGCTCACCCAGTCGGCGTCATATCCGCGGTCGACGAGCTTGTCAGCGTTTCCTTCGCGGATCGCCTTTTCGACCTCCGTCCTTTCCGTGTTGATCGCACGGATGACGTCGTCGAGCGAGAAGTGCTTTTCGCTCTCGATCTCTCTTGTTATCCGTACACGCTCGTTGACGTTTTTGTCGATATCCGCCATAGCCGCGGCGTAGATCCTGCTGTCATGATCCCGCAGAGCCTTTCGCACCGCCGTCGAATACGTGCTGTCGGAAGCGTAGCCCTCGCGGAAACGCCTGAGCTGTTCTTCGTCCCCGTTGACGAGCGCGTCGTATATCTGCTTGCTCTTGTCGTCCTCGTCGATTTGGAAGAATATAGGCAAGGCTCCGTTGACTCCGGAGATAAGCGCCCTCTTCACGCCGGAAGACGTCGTTCCGTACCCCTTTTCGTTGTTTTCGATCGTCTGTTTTACCGTTCTGATGAT
Source organism: uncultured Ruminococcus sp. (assembly GCA_902785485.1). Lineage (GTDB taxonomy): Bacteria > Bacillota > Clostridia > Oscillospirales > CAG-272 > RUG13077. The sequence goes on from CACZZA010000012.1 coordinate 3,822, forward strand.
TGAAGAAACGTCCCTTGCAAAGTTGTTTACCGGTATTCCCGTCAGCTTGGTTATCTCTGCGCCCATCGTGATATAGTCCTCGACTTTGCCGCTTTTTGTCGCCTTGAGGATTCGGTCGACTATTCCTTCGAATACCGACATATCGGTCCTTGCGACGTCGTACCCCTGCGCTATAGACCAAACGTCCTTGACGTAAGGAAGATAATTCGCGGGGTTCGCGTCCGAAAGCAGATCCGACGTCAGATGCTCGAGCCACTTTTCAAAGTACGACTGATCCTCGTCCTTGTCGCGGAGAGCGGAGACCAGAGCTTTCAAAGCGTCGTTCAGAAGAGTCGATATCAGAATGGCGCGAAGTGTGTTTCCGGCGAATCTCATATTGCCTTTTTTCCCTTGAAGGGCAGCCTCGACCGCCATATTCAGCATCGTGGTCGGCTCCGACATAAACGCAGACGCCATTTGATTCAGCGAATTTTTCGACCGCATCATCCCGCTTCTTGACAGCGTCGAGTCGTATACCTGAGTCGCGCGCATCGCCTTTGTGAAGATCTCGCTCGCCCTCTTTTTGACTTCCTCGCTGTTCCGCGACGCCTTCAGCTCGTGAGCCGCCATATTCTTCGCCGCCTCCCACATATAGCACCAGGTGATACGGTCGGCGATCTCGGCGCCCTTGCCGGTCGCGTCTTCGATCTTGTCCCAGAAGCTTTTCTTTCCTTCGCTCAGCAGCTCGCGCGCGGTACGCCCGGTCCCTATATCCATTGAGCCCATTTCCTTCATTATCGCAATGGGACAGTATTCCTTGCACTCGTTCCACGTCTTCGAAGACATTTTCGGCAGTGTGAGGAAATACCGCGCCGGAATGTATACGAACGCCCGGGGGAACGACGTCGGCTGCTGGATGATGACGGACAGGTTCGCAAAGACCGCCGCCTTTTTGAACCTTCCGACCGTGCCGCTCAAAGCCGCCTGATCCGTCTGCCCTCCGCCGTTAATATCCTTCAGCAGAGCTTCGATATACTTTGTCGCCGCCTCCGAATGCGCCTTTGTCATCGCCGCCTCGACCGATGTAGTGCCCAGCGTAGAAACAGACGAGTAATTGTATACCTTCGTCAGGTCGTCAACGGCGCGCGAGAACGCGTTGTAGGTCGACATCTTTTCAACGTGGTCTCCCCAGACGTTGAGAAAGTCGTCAAGCACTATCGGACTTGTCGCGTCTGGTTTGAGCGCCTTTGTAAAGCTTCCGTTCGTGATCTGCTTCATCCCGCCGTCCGTCTCCGGATTGAATTCATGCCAATACTTCGACGTTTTCAGCGGGAAATAGAACTTTTCCTTGAACATCTTGTAGCCGTACATTTCAAGAAAGACCTCGTTGCCGAGCTTCGCCATATCCTCCGACAGATATCTCTGCATATCGTCCACGAACGCCTTCTGCTCTGCGGTCAGCGTATCGGTGAAGTTTCTGACGTCTTCTTTCGTCATCCTGTAGGTGGTGGTATCGTTTATCTCGTACTTGACGAGTCCCTTTTTCTCCTTCACTATGACTTTTCCCGGGTTAAAGCCGCCGACCGAAAGATGCTCGTCCGCCTGGGCACGCTTCGAATACGCGTACAGAGACATTATCTGCCCGAGCGTAAGGTCGAAGTTCAGCCCCTCCGAGTTTCTGAACCTTTGCTGTTTTTCAAAGTCCCAACTGTTATACCCGTATTTCTCGGATATCTTGTTTTTGAACTCTACCCCATTGTTGACGTTGACGGCGTACTTTTCCTCGGCTTTCATCAGCTCGTCGAAGAATTCGTTCAGCGTGTCGGAGCCCATGATGTGGAAAAACGTCTCCGGCTTGAGGTTCATATACCCGAAGTTTCTGAGGAGCTTATGTACCGAGTTCATTTTGCTCCTGTCCTTGCCCTGCTCGCCGATCTCGCGTATGATCTGTTCACTACATCCGGATATGGTATTTTCCTTGCCCGCCTTGAAGGTCCTGTTCGCCCGGCTGACCATGGTCTTGATGGCGGCGAACATATCGTGTACCTCTTCGAGCTGAGCCGAAGTCATTTCCGAGAGCGGGGTCTTGTCGACGATATCCTTGACCGCGTCGATCTGATTCAGGACGTTTTCGTCGTACACGCCGTTGGAATCTTTGTCCTTCTTCACGTCCTCATACGCCGACTTGAGATTGATCACCATCTGCCGCAGCTCTTTTATGCTCACCTGACGCATCTTTTGTTCGACCTCTCCGAGTCGCGAGAGCAGATTTGACGCGGTGCCCGCGACGCTTCTGAAACGCTCGGCTTTCTCTTTTGCACCCTCTTCCGTTCCCTCTTTATCCACCGACTGGCTCTTTTTGTTCACCCAATCGATCAGATATTCGAGTTCATCCCTGATTCCGTTACGGTCTATCTCGGCGTACGCGGTCCTGATGTCCACCCTGCGCTTTACCAGATCCTCCGCGCGCTCGAGAGATCTGCGCAGACGTGCGATATCATCGTCGAGCGTTTCCTCCGAAAGCCGCAGCTCCGCTCTCTTGAGACTGTTTTCTGCCTTGACGTCAAGCTGTGTGTTGATAAGCTCAAGAGCTTCGACCACTATTCCCTGAAGCGCGGTCGGAATATGGCTCGTTTTCGTCGGGTGCAGGATCATATTGTCAAGCTCGTTCACGATGCGGATGATCCTGTTCCGCAGCTCCGTCACTTTTCTGCCCTCTACGGCTTTCTTTCTCGCGTCGCGGTACTCGTCGACCCTCTCGCGGTAATACCTGTTCTGTCTCTCCCTCTCCGCGAGCACGGCGTCCTTGAGCTGCGCCCTCTGCTTCGCGGTCAGCTTCGCTTTTTCCCTCGCGTATACGGAGTCGAGCGCGGGACCGGATTCGAGACGCGTCAGCTGATTATTGTAGATATCGAGCGCGTTCAGCAGTTTTTTCTTTTGCTCTTTCAGCTCGTTGATCCGCGCCGTATCCCGCTTGCCCTTGGCGAACATAAGGGGCGCCAGCTCTGCCGTCACCGTATCGAGCTGTCTTTCGGTCTCCGCGACCTCCGCGACCTTCGCTTTGTATTCCGCGAGCTTCTTCTTCTCAACGTCCGTCTTTGCCGAGCTCTCCGGAGCGTTTGCCAACAGCGCCCGCGACGAAAATACGTCGTACGGGTTCCGGCGTGAGTTTTTTTGCCCGGAAGTATTGACATTTTCGTCGGAATTGGGTATACTATTATCAGAAGCAGATGCGTTATAACCTGCGGCGATTGGTGCCGTACGTTCACTGGCGCTTTTGCTTCTGTTTTTTATTCTGACGAGTTCTCCTTTTTTCAACTGATTTGATATATATTCGTTAAAATTATTTCTACCGAACACGGTAGCAACCTTGTTAATATCTATGAAAACTCTGTTATACTGTCCCTTTTCATTGATATATACCGGAACGTTTATTGTATTACCGCTCGCGTCGGTTATTTTGGAAATCAGAAGAAAATAGTTTTCTCTTCTTGAAGGATCAGTAGCAGTTTTTGTTCCTCTGTATGCGAGTTCCACGTCATCTAAACCGTCTATGACTTTCAAAAAGAGATCTTCTCCCAAACCGTGCCAGTGATCTTCCTGCGATTTATCGACGACAATACCGAGCTGACGCGCTTCGTCAGCCGTCAAAATGTTTTGACGAACATGAGAAGCATTCATCATCATAGGAAGGTTCTTCGCTCCTTTTTGAGAAGAAATGATAGACGGTGTGTTGTCAGTCAATGATATTTCGTCTCTGACGCTTATATCAGTGACCGCCTTGTGAACTTCATTTTTCGCATTCGGGGAAATTGAATAACTGACTCCGTTTTCCTCCGCAAACACCACGTCCTTGCGGTCGACGTCCGGGCGGGTTGCCCTGCGTTTGTCCTCGTCGTAGTCAAGGCGGCGCTGAACGTCCCGCGCTTCGATCTCGCCGGCAGTATTTTGATACTGCTCATACGCCGTCATTCCGTTCGTGATCTCGTTGTACCGTCTCTGATACTCCTCGAGTTCGCTTTCGCTCGCGGCGATCTCTTTTGCGTATTTTGAATTTGCCTTGAATTTTGCAATGTCCCGCCAATGCTGATCGAGGCTTTTCTTTTTCTCGACCACCTCTTGCATTGATTTTTTGACGTAGTCGTCGTAGCCTATATCCTTCAGCCAAAGGTCAAGGTTTTTCCGGGCGGACGATATGGTATCGCTTATCTCCCGTCTCTGCTCGGACCAATAGTCTACGGAAGCGCCGCTTGCAAAGCCCTCTATGTACTGAATAGCGTGCTGTATCTCGTGTATCAGCGTTTCATTACGCTGTTTCGCGTCGATAAAGTCGGTATCCAATGCTATTGTGTTTGTTTTCGGATCAAAATGCCCGAGTTCCTTGTCTCCAAGCTCTTTTATTGTTACCTTTACGTCCTCAAGCTGCGGATACGCTTCAAACAGTTCGGACCCGGAAACGATGTCGCCGAGCCTTGAAGGAGTCTTTTTCACTCCTTTAAGATTTTCCGCCAGGACGCGAGCCTCGGTTTGTTCTTCCTCTGTCAATGTCCCGAGAATAGCCTTGTTATCCAGTTCGGCAAAGCGTCTGACGTCCGGATTTCTCGAGTTTTTCCCCGTAAAGTCAATACTCATCCCGCTGTCGTCGATCTCAAAGCGCCATTTTCCGTCCATTCCCTTGAACCAGCCTGTCCGTTTTCTGATCTCTTCCGGGTCTGCGCCCTCTTTTTCAAGCGCTTCAGCCGTCTCGAGCGTGCCGACGTTCGCCGTTTTTGCAAGTCTGCCGCCGTAGGAGTTTTTCCTTCCTCCCGCGCTCTCGTTTTTGCCCCCGTTCTCGCGGTAGTTCCGCTCCGCGTCGGCAAAGGCGTCGGTGTAAAGCTCGACGAGCTTGTCGTACACCTCCTGCGGGAAGTTCGCGACGGCTCGGCCCGCGTAAGTCTCCGGCGTTGCGCCGTCGTACGCCTTGAGGAACGCCCGTATCTTTTCAATGATATTCTTGAAAAACTGCTTGAGCTTTTGCCCGAACGACGGATCGCTCTTGTTTATCTCGCGGATCTTTGCAAGGATCTGATCGTACGCCGCCTGCTTTGTCATGATCGTTTCCAAAGCGTCCGAGACAAGCTCCTCGTATGCTCTGTCGAATATCTCGGATTCGCTGACGCCCTTTTCGCCCGATTCCTTGATCTCGGCGCGGACCTTTTCTTTTTCCGCGGCAAGGATCTCCTCGACGGTCCCCTCTTCCGAAACAAAGTTTTCGATAAGATAGTCCGCCATCTGCTTCCACTTTGCAGGACTCCATTCGCGCGAAAAATGCGAAAGCTCGTGCGACAGGGTGAACAGCATGGCGCCCTGATATCCGTTTCCGGCGTTGATGTCGATCCAGATCTCATTTCCGTTTCTGAAAAAGCCGTTCGGCAACGTCTTATGTACTTTTCCGACGTCATCCGTATATACCCGTTCTCCGTTTCCTCCTAAAAGGTAGTGAGATTCGTATACTACGACCTTGAGAGACGAGACACCGTTTATGAACTCCGCCGCCGCGATGCCCGCCCTCTGCATATCGTTGAGCTTTTTCGATTTGGGATCGATCCCGTCCCGGTATGTGACTTTTTTGTCCGAGGGGTTGACTTTTCCGCCTTTTTTGGGTATACTGTTATCAGAAGGATTAGCAACGGAACTGGGTAACGGCAATTGTAGCCTATTAACCGACAGCCATTCGCTGATCCTTTTATCATCCGTATACCTGACGGTCACAGGTGTACCGTCTTTATAACGAAACAGGCTTTCAATGTGTCCTCTGCCTTGCGCGGAGGATACTTTTATAATATCGAGAGTCGTGCCTTTCTCGTTTGTGGGTGTAAGCAGTAATACCGCGGTTACGACCTTTCCGTTTTCGTCGTAAAGGTCTCCCATCACGATCCGCGCGTTTTCTTTTTGTTTGGAATCGATCACTATCACGGGGTTGTTCAACAGGTTTGGTAAGCCCTTTAACGCAAGTGCGTCAGAAGGCATTCCCAAAACAAACGAAAAGCCCGTCGTTTGCTTATCCCAGCTGTCAAGCTTTTTGGAGTATTTTTCCGCCTGCGTATTATTTATGTCCTTCCGCTGCGTCTCCTCGGAGTTTTTGTTTGTTTCGCCCTTTCCGCTCTTTTCCTGCGCGTCGTTCGTTCTTGCCTCGGCGTCGATGCGCCCGCGGTTGTATATGATCTTTGCCGTCTGTTCGGACATAGTGTCATACTTCGAAAAATCCGTCCTGTATCCCACTACACCCGCCTCGTAGAGCCCCCTCGCGTCCACTACCCATTTTTGAGCGTGCGCGGTCTGATCCGCCTCTGTGACCTTGTCGCCCGTCGGATCCGTATAGAGCGAAACTGTTTCTTTTACTGAAGCCGGGGTCATACCTATCGTCTGCATTCCGGAATATACGACCGCCATACTCTCGCTCCCGAGCGAAACACTCGACAGCGGTACCGTCCGAGTCTCGCCGCCCGCCTCGACCTTGACGGTCATCTTCCCGTTTTCGTTCGACACGACGTCGATAATACGCGCCTCGACAACGCCCCTGTTGGTCTTCAGGAGCGTTTTTCCGTTTGTAGAGTATTCTATCTCGTCACTGTCGGTCAAAACGGACGACGCCGTCCTCACGGCTTCGGAAACAGGCTCGACCGTATCGCTCTCCGTCACGGAGGGTTCTTCTCCGTTCTCCTCGGTCTGCCCGGAGGTCTCCTCCGCGGGCGCGGTTTTTTTCACCTCTCCGAACATACTGTCCGGATGAGCTTTTCCGTACTCGTCGAAGGACGCGTTTACCGTCTCCTTTACTTCATCGTTCGCTTCTTTCAGAAGCCCCGTGAACTCCTCGGAGCGGCCGCCGAGCCTGTCGGCGTATTGTTCAGCGATTCTGTCGAAGGAGGCGCCCTCCGTGACCGCGTTCGCGATCTCGCGCACCTCCGCGTTCCCGAACGTGCCGGCAAACGAAGAAGACTCGAGCGCCGCGTTGAGAGAGGACTCATACGCCGAAGTCAATACGTTGTTGTACGCGATATTCAGCCGCGCGACGTTCCCCTTGCTCGTCTTGTTGCCGAGTTCGCCCAGCGCCTTTGACAGCTCCGACATAGCCTCCAAAGAGACCTTCCCGGACAGAGCCCCGGGATTTTCGGAGATCGCCCCGGCGTATTCCTTCAGCGTGTCGACCTTGCCCTCGTCGAGCTTGCCCCCGGTAAGGTACGGATCCACGTTTGATTTGATCGTGTTGACGTAGTTCTTGGCGCCGCCTACCGACCCCATAAGACCGCCCGAAATAAGACCGCCCGCCGCGTCGAGAGCGATATCCTTGACGACTCCTCCGAGCGCTTTGTCTCTGGCGTCGTTTACGCTCATTCCCGGATTTTCCGCAAGCAGCTTCCGGACGTTCGCATTGTATTCGCTGTCGCCCCCGTTGATCCATGCGTCCGCAAAGTTGTTTGCTATTGACGTGAACGCCTCTTCGCTTGCTTCTACGCCGCCCTGCTTCAGCGCGTCGATGAACACTTCTTTCACGGATTTGAGATCCTTCGCCTTCAGAAGTCTGTCGAGCGACATTTTTTCAAACAGCACCTCGTTGATCGACTCCGCAAGCGCCGTCTGCATGATCTGACCGTTCGAGAGTCCCCTCTCGTAGCCTTTTTTCACGCTCGTCTCAAACACCTGCGTCGCCATCAGCGGCAGTCCTAAGTGTCCCATCGGCAGGCGGATCACGTTGTCCGCGATAGACATTCCGTTGTTGTACATGAAGTTCAGAACGTCGTTGTCGATCCTGCTTGAAGTCTCCGAACGTATGTTGTCGGCAAGGTTTGTATACCTGTGAGCGTATGAGTAGGGGTTTACTTCGGTTCCGATAAACATAGACTCGATGTCTTCGGCAAGTCCCTCTGCGTTTGCAAACTTCAAAAACAGGGAGCCGAGATTGTACCCCGCCAGCTCCCAGCCGGAAGCGTCCTTCAACCTTTCCCGCTCTTTTTCCTGCTCTCTCAAACCGAGGATTGTCTCAAGCGACTTAAGATATTCCTCCGCCTTTTCCGTTCCTTCAGTGTGAAGAATATAATAATATACCGCCCTGTCCTCGTCGGTAAGGTTGTCGTAGTATCCCGTCACACCTCCGGCAATAGCGTTTTTTCTGCTTTCGGCTTTTTTATCTGAAAGTGTCAATCCCGCTTGATATTCACGCAAGGCGTCTGTTTTTTCTTGTTCCGTTGCCTCGAAAAACGCTCCGAGCGGATCTTCTCCCGTCCTTCTTCTTCCGCCTCCGGAGATCTCCCTCTGCGAATACTCCGCAAAGTCCGGCATAGCGGTATATTTCGCAATCGTCTGAAGATACTGCGCCTGCCGTTTGAGCAGTCGCAGGTCGCCGGCGCTCTCGTATCCTTCTATCTCACCGATTTTTTCCTCAAGATATTTGAGCGCGTCTCGGTTTTCTTCAGTGACAGGCGCCGTTCTGTTTTCTCCTTTAAGCCGTGCGTATTCAGCTTCGGAAAGACCCGAAGCGACCAAAGACGGAAAATATCCGGTGATATACACGTCGTTGACAGAAACGTCCATACCGCTGTTACGACGCGCCTTGAACTCGTCCCACGTCATTTTTTCTCCGGAATAGACCGCGTCACTCCCGGAGAATCCTTCATCCGGATTCAAATATCCGTATATTTCTTTCTGTACCTCCTGTCGTGCGGAGTTGTCCGGATCGTATTCTTTCGCTTTAAGTCCCCAATCGGGGATTCTGCCGTCTCCGACGCCGTTGGTCTTGAAATAGTCAAGGGCTTCTTTATAGAATCCGAGCTTTTGACTTTGCCGATCGTAATCAAAGTTTGCCGCGTTCCTGATCTGCTCGTCCAGCTCTCCCAGGTCGACCGTCTTTGCCCTCTCATAGTACGCCGCGCTCTTTTCCGCGTCGGATATCGCCTTCTTGTACTCGTCCTCGGTCGCCCATTTTGACCAGTAGTCCCGGTCGTTCTCCGCGGTCTTGCGCATAGACGAAAGACCGCTCGAGGTATCACGCAGATACGAGCGGACCTTTGTCACCGAATCCTTGTTAAGCATATCGCCGTAGGCGTCAAGAAAGTCCGTGATCCTTTTTCCCGCGCCCTCTGCGGCGGAGCTTTTCTCGCCGTAGCTTTTGAACCAGTCCTCGGTGTCCCCGCGGTACGTGTCGCGGTACGTTCCGTTCTCGTCGTAGAAACGGCTGTTGAAGTCATTATACAGCCCCGATACGGCGTCCTGATAGCTTTTGAAATCGTTTTCAAAGCCGGAAACGAGGCTGTCCTTGTGTCTATCAAAATAACGCCTTCCGAGATTGCTCACCCTTGCTTTTTCAGCAGTGACCGCCTCGGCTTGTTTTTTCTTTTCTTCTTCCTCTCTCTTTTTTCTTCTCTCAAGATAGTCGGTAAGATAATCGTTCATTTTGGCCGATTCTGTCATTATCTTTTCCTCCGTCAATACCAAAGGCCGTTGCCGATCTGCCCCTGAAGATATATATCGTTTGCCTTTTTCTGCTGAGCCACTTTTTTGCTTTGCTGCTGTCCTTTTATTTTCGCTAAATATGCGACCACCTTGTTGTATGGGAATCTGTCTAAAAGCATATCAGTATACTTTTCCTTTTCCTCCTCTGTGAGATTGTAGTGACTCATCGTTTTTTCCAACGCGTTCACACCGTCTTCGACCGTTCCCGATACTATCCAGTTTTCTTTTATTACTTTGTTTATTTCCTTATTTGGATTTAAGTCAACGTTATTGTTCTTCAGATACAGATCGACAAAATAGTCGCGTATATTCTTGTCTTTGGCGATCGTCCTTATTTCATCGCTCGTATACCCGGCGTCGCCGAGCATTCGAAGCACATCGATATACTCTCCGCCATTGAGTTTATCTTCAAATTCGGCAAGCTCTGTCGGATCGTCGAATATTCCTTTTCCGCTGTTCGACCCGCCCGAGGTTATACGCTCGTATTTTTGTTCTTCCGTTTCGTATACGTCCCCCGCCCCCGCGGTTCCTTTGTTCTTCTCCTCGAGTTTCTTCAGCGCGAGTTCATATTCCAAATTCGCCTGACGAGCGTCTTCCGCGAGCTTCGCCGCTGCCGCCGCCTTCGACTCCTCATACTGCCTCTTGTTTTCCGCAAACGCCCGGTCTGTGTTTTCCTGCTCCTGCGCCGCAAGCGCGAGCTGATAGAGCCGGTTCTGCTCGTCCGAATAACGACCGTACCCGCGCTCGTAGGCGTCGCCGTACGCCTGGCGCCGATACGAAATATCTTTATAGTAGTCGTCGACGGCGTCGCGGTGTCTCGCGTACTCCTGCTGATCTCTCGCGCTCAGCATCGCGTATTCGTCCTTCAGATCCTCGCCCTCTTTGCGGTAACGGTCGTACGCCGCCGCGTACAGCTCCGGGATACGGTCGTTCAGCCTGTCAAGATACGCCTGATACGTCTGCTGTCCCGCCGTTTGCGCGTAGGAATTGCCGTATCCCCCGGTCAGCGCCGCCGCCTTGCCGATGGTATCCTCCATCGCCAGCTTTCCCTGGCGGGTGTAACTGTCCTTATACTGCTGATACAGCGCGTCCGCGTTGACGTCGTACGAAAACTTTTCGCGGTTCTGTATCTTCTTCAGCGCCTCGTCGACCGCCGAAGCGTAGCTCCCCGAGTAGGCGGCGGGCTTGCTCGCCTCCGCCGCCTCCAGTGCCGCGCGGCGGCGCCGTGTTTCTTCGTCTTCTTCATAAGGTTTGTATGTGTAGTTAATTGCCATTGTTGTTCTCCTTACCGTCTTTATTTTCGGGAATCACGCTGAACAGAAAGTTCAGTTCGTTGCAAAGGTAAATAAGATACGACTTGATCTCGCGCAGCTCCGCGCGAACGTCCGGGTCGTTGTCCATTTTCGGAGGTCTTATGCTCGCCGTCATCAGACGTCACTTCCTTCCTCTATCGTTTTTGTGATGGAATAGATCTTGCAGTCGCCTTTTCCCGAGATCCGGAGCCTCAGATGATCGCACCGCCTCGGCAGTATCGGAAGGTTGAAAGACGCAAGGCCGTTCCCGTGGAGGTCTTCGACTATCGTCTTCCACTCTCCCGAAGAGTCGTATTCGATCTCCGCCTTGAAGGTCGACGTCGTCGGCAGCGTCATCCGCAGGGTCAGCTTCGACACGTACTTCTTGTCCGGGGACGTTATTTGCCATATCCCCGACGTCGCGGACCACAACGCGCCGCCGTACATACTGTCACCGTAAAGCGTCGTTAAAAATTTACCGTCCGGACATTCGAGCAAGCCGTCCCTTTCAAACCATTCTGTAGGGGAATGCATCATATTTTCAAGCCTTGTCCACTTTTGGAGTCTCGGATAATACACGAACGTTTCAGAGCCGTTTCCTTTATCCATAGTCAGGTGGTATTTTCCACGGCAACTTCCCGCGATCTCACCGGAGTATTTCAAGATTTCCTCCCCCCACACGTTGATTAGGGCCGAGGGATAGTTTCCATCGTAGGCGAAAACACCGTTCTTGCCTTTATAATACAACAATCTTTCGCAAAGTTTGAGCGTTTTCGCAGCTCCGTTTTCCACCCCCATACCCGGACACATCGTCGTCTGCACCTGATACTGCGCCGGGTACGCGCCGTACACCTTATGTACGCAGTCCTCTTTGAAAAATATCGGATAACCGAGGTAATTGCACGCGCCGGTGAACGGACCGTCCGTTCCGATCGAGGCGATAAAGCTGTCCGTCGACACCCCCGCAAACTTCGACCAGTTCTTGAAGTCTCCGAGCGCCGAAGCGTAGATCTCGTTGACAAACTCTCCGTGATGGTTCGTCCCGTACCTGCACCCCCACATCCTGTTCCCGCTTTCAAACATAAAGTCCATTATGGGAGGCTTGCACTCAAGCTTCAATTCGGTAATACCGTATGCAAGATAAAGTCCGCCTTTCACCGTTTTTTCGTCTTTCATGATACGCTCGCCAAGATCGGTCTCGCTTCCGTTGACGACAGATGTAACGTATACTTGCATTCCCTCAGCAAGTAAACTGACTTTTGTTTCCGTTGCGTCTCCCGAAATGTTGATGCGTGTATACGCCCCGCTCACTTCACTCCAGTACGCCTCCCCGTTTTCCTTTATGATCCTGTATATTTCCGCTTTGTTTTTTACGGAGTAATAACCTTTCATATCAGGCAGAAACGGTTTTGTTTCCTGATAATAGTCAACAGCCGCGATTTCTTCCCGCCATCCGGGATCGTCGCTGTAAAAAATATACAGCTTTCCGTCCCCTGTGTTATACCAATAGTCGCCGTTTGAAGCGTCTTGAGGCTCATCTACCTGACAGGCAAACACTGTGTTTTCGAATTTCCAACCTTTTTCGACCGTATATATGTAGTATTCATTATTTCCTTGTGATCCGTGTGCGGGACAGACCCACCGCTTGCTTTTCTCTTCTATATCCGGTAAAGCGTCAACATATATGATACTGTTAATCTCATCGTTTGTTTTCTCGATCCACTCCGTTTCGGCTACGTACAGTCCTTTTTTTGAATTTACAGCCTTTTGACCGTTGCTCATCGTTTTCGGCAAAGATGAGGCATAGTAATCCACAGTATACAGGTATTCAAACTCATCATCTTCCCCTGTCGAATGCCAAAGGTATAGCTTTTTGTCATTCGTATTCAACCACAATTGTCCTTCCGTTTCAGGTGACGGTTCAGCTGATTGCACGTAATCTATTGTCTGTTGATACCTCCACTCTTTTTTTCTCAGTTCATACAGTCTTCCGTCAGTCGTTTTTCTCCACCTTTGCCCTATTTGGGCGCTCGCCGGCTCATCTTCCTGTTCAAAGTCGGCAAACTGAGCAGACACTGGAATAAACGTTTTTCCGGATATAGTCCCGCCGTTCTTCTCATACAAACAAGAGGATATGATAAATCCCCTGTCTGATGTGACATATTTGTTTCCTTCTACCGTTCCGTTTGAAAGGTTTATATAATATAGTTCCGGCATTATTATCGCACACGCTCCGAACGGGACGATACCGTGCAGCTCGTCGGGATCGAGTATGTCGTCTTCCATTTCAATAATCAGTTCAGTCCCGTCTTTTTCGAGAGTACACATGATTATTTTTTTACTTGTATACATATCCATTCGTTTGTATGATTTTGTAAGCCTGAGAAGTCCGAGTCCAACGTAATTCCTTTCACACTGAAAATAATCAAACTTCGAGTTATACGCATTTACCACCCGCATTTCCGGTGCAAACACAGGGTAATGGTCCAGAGTAATACGCTCCATATTGCTCCATTCTCCCTCTTTGATCCGAAGATTCGCGTTGTACCCGCCGAAGACGTCTATTATTTCGCGTTTTTGTTTGCTTTCCCTGAGATACGGTATCATAATCCCTCTCCTTTACAGCAATGACAAACTCGTCGTCTTGTGCGTATGCGTACGGCTGTACCAAGCCTTGAACTTGTCGTAACCGTCGTTGAACAGCGCAAGCGCGTTGTTGTATCTTTGGATCTCGTTGTTCGCGTAGTCGATCTGCGCCTCGACCCACCTGTAATACATATCCTCATAAGGCCCCGACGCTATGAGCGTACCGGTCTCCGGTTCCTCTGCGTCTTCATAGTTCTCCAGCACCTCGGTGCGGAGCTTCTTCTCGAGTGCGTTTATCCACAAAGCCTTCTGCTCGCTCGTATACACGTTCGGCTTTATCCTGTCTATATAATCGATCACGTCTGTTTTTGTCATTTTTATCTCCTATTCTCCCGCCGCGACGGCAGGATTCGCAATCGTTTGCGAATCTGTATTTTTTCGGAAAAGGGGAGAACGTTCGCTCTGTTCTCCCCTCTGCGTCATTTGTTATCTTTCGGCTTTTACCTCGAAAGATTTCTGGTAGCGTTCCGCAAAACGCTTTGCTTCGCTCGAGTGTCTCAGCACTTCTGCGACCTCTTCGGGCACAAAAACTTCTTCGTTGCGTGGAATACGATAAGTTTTTCCGTTGACAGAGACAAAGCGCGGAGCGGCCTTTGCTCTTTCTGAATAGAGAATAACGCGGACCATACGTTTAGGTTCCGGCGTTTCTTCCATGACTTCTTTTTCCTTTGCCATTATGATTTCTCCTTATAGCTTGGTTATCAGTTGCCCACTGCTGTTGCCGAAAATCTCGGACTGCAGGATTCGACCCTGACGATGTACTGTTCGACAAGGATTTCCGCGGTCTTGGTACCCTTCCAACCAACCGAAGCGCGCTGATCGAGCGGATCATCTCCGTATCCGAGCTGTTTAACGATAGTCCTGAGGCCGCCGTCCGCGATCTCGGTGTCGCCGTACGCGTTTGCTCCGAGGAAGAGTGTGGAAAACACCGCTCCGCCGTCCGAAGCGCCCGCGGGATAGATCACGGTGTTATCCGCGATCGCCAAAAGAGGAACGTCGGATTTGACCGTGATCGTAGATGCCGTGTTTGAATCGACGACGTATTCGTAACTGTCTACAACGATCGTCTTTCCCTTCAGTGCGTTTGCCGCGACGGTACCGCCGTCAAAGTTGATGATTGTGGTACCTGCGGTGACCGCGCCGTTGACTGAAAGCGTTCTGCTGTCAGACGCGAGATCTTCCCCTCTGATGATCTTTGCCTCAGAGGACTGGACGAAACGGACTCCTCCGATCTTGCCGATCTCCCCGTTATAAATTTTTTCAGGGTTTACGTATTTCTGCGCGTCGATCCATTCGGGATTACGCATAAGGTCATAGGCAGCGTAAGGATGAATGATTGCAACGTAGTCGCCGTTGATCGTGGGAGCATCCATCGCTCTGAGGTCTGCAACGACCTGCTGTACCATATCCGGTGTGAGTTTTGCAGTAGCGTTCAGTGCCGCTCTTCTGCCCACCGGAGTTTCGGTATTGCCGTTCAGTTTCGGGCAATATCTTACGTTAGTCCCGCTGTTCAAGACGTTGCGGACTATCGTATCCATAGTGCGTCCCGCCTGCTGACCGATAAGCTTGGTCGCCTCGACGACCACCGGATCGATCGCGGTCAATTCGAGCAGATCGGAAAGAACGACGAAATAGCCGTACTGACCGATCTCTGACATGATCTCGGTGACGTCAAGCTTTCCGCCTTCCGGAGTCGTACCTTCGTCAAGCTGACCGAGCGCCTTCATAAGCGGCTCGAATTTGCGGAAGGTTATGATCTTACCGTTGTTTTTCGGGATGGGCTTTTTCTGTCCGAACTGCGCGTGAACGAGGTTTGGTCCCGCTTCTTCGATGAGAACTCTGTCGTAGAACTCCTTCATTTCCGGCGACAGATCGTTTCCTTCGCCGGTAACAGAGTCTCTTACGTCTGTGGTCTTGTTTACGGCGAACAGCTGAAGGTCCAGCATCGCCGCGATGAGATAGTTGATTTTCTTTTTCATTGGTTTCTCCTTTTTTTCGGGGGAGAATACCGCCTTCGTCAGCCGAAGGTTATCCGTTCTCCCCTCTCCGCCCGGCGTATATACTCGCCGAGCTCTGCGTTTGTCATGTTTTTTACGTCTTTTTTGGTCGCGGAAGCGGCTCCTCCGCCCGTTCCGTTTTCAACGGGACGCGAAGCGTTTGCCGCGATCTTGTTTGCGAGCTTGCTCTCGACCGTTTTTGCGGTGTACTGCATAGCCGCGGGGATGATCTCGTCCTTGTGAATGACTTCGAAAGCGGTGCGGACGTCGACATTGTTCTTGATCAGTGCAACAAAGTCGTCGTTCTGCGTTTCTTTCACCAGATCGAACGAAGGATAGATCTTCTTGACTTCTTCCGCCTGCTTCTGCCAGGTCGAATACAGCCTTTGCGCGTTTTCTTCGCGCAACCGGGATTCAGCCTCAGCCTTGAATATGGCGTTCTCACGCTCAAGCCTGTGCATTTTCTTGACCTGCTCGACCGTCATTCCGCTGTCAAGCGCTTCCTTCTCGTAGTACGCGTCGTCGTCCTCCATCGCCTTGGCGAGCGCGGCGGTATCGGATGCGTCTACTCCGTACTTTTTTCCGAGCATATCAAGCACGGGACGGAGCGCTTCATACTTTTTAGCGCTTTCGGTCGGTTTCTTCAGGCGTTCCTTGACGATATTCCGGACGGACTGATCGAAAAGATCCTTGTACTCACCGGAGATCATCTCCTCAAACGCCCTTTGCCTGTCCTGCGGAGCGTTATTCTTGCTGACGGTCTGATTTGCAGAGGCGTCCTGCGCGTTTTCGCCCTTTTGTGCAGCGGCGTCCTGCGCGCTTACGCCCGTTTGCACAGCGGCGTCCTGTGCGCTTGCGCCCGAGCCTACTCCCGCGGTCCCGCCGTCAGCGCCCGCACCTTCCGCAAAAAGCTGAAGGTCAAGGTTCCGGACCGTGTTTTCGGTAAAGATTTTTGACATAAAATGTCCTTTCCGGGGCTCTGCCCCAAATATCTGCCGCTTACGCCGGCGAGTCGTTTATTCCAAAGGCTTATGCCTCTGTTGCTATGTTATATCCAACATCCGCATCCGGACGTTGTCCGGGTACTTCTGCGCGAGCAGGTCAAACCCCGCGAGCGCCGAAAAGAGATATTTCAGGCACTCGGCGTACGTCGCTTTGTTCCGCGCCGTGAAGTCGATAAAGGCGTTCCCGCTGTCGAGCCGGAGCTCGTGTATCCTCGATACGTCCTTGCTCCCGTGCAGTCCCTTCACCGTCGACGCGAACGAAAACACAAGGATCGATACCGCCGCGCATATAATGTCGCGACCGTAATCGTCATATCCCGCGTGCCCGACCGTCTTGAGAGTCAGCCGCTTTTCCTTGTCGCACTTGACGAATACTATCTCGATCATCTCGGCGACGTCGCCTCCGCGGTCCGTTCGCGCGCCTTGCGCGTAGTCGGGCTCTCATCAAGCCTTTCCGTGTCTATAGCGGACGGATCCGCCGCGCCCGGGACGCCGACGCCTCCGCCCTGCCCTGCAAGCACCGCCGCAGTTTCCGCCACCATGTTCGTCCTTCCTCCGGTCAGTTCGTCGACCGTCTGCGCAAGGCGCATCACGTGTTGCTGAAGCATTTGGATCTGCTGAAACATCATCCCGTTCTGCTGTACGCGCTTCATGATGAACGATTTTCTGTCGAAATCCATTCCCTCGAGGCAGGCTGACGCCGCGTCAGCGTTCTGCGGAACAAAGAATCCCGCGTTGTAGAACTGAAGCATAAGCTCGTTCTGACTCATTTTCGTATATGGGGACTGCTTCTGCGCCGTGACTTCTATATCGAATACCGGCATACGGTACCCCGCGTCGACGCCGTAGTCGCTCCCCTGGTACTGCAGTATGATCCCCTCGTTCGAGTATTGCTCGAACGTTTCCGTTCCGCCCTCTCCGAGGATACGGAACTGACGCGGTACGTCGTAGAACTGCCGTATCAGCTCGATAATGAAGTTGACGACTCCCTTGAACGCGCGGTACGACGACTTGATCGCGTCGCGCGACAGCTTCGACCCCGCCTCCTGCATCGCCGCGATGGCGGACGCCGCCGTCACCCCGGACGACGTTCCGCCGTTCGATACGTCGCGGTTGCCGGTCGTTTCCTTCAGCTCCTCGATCTTGTTGTTTAGAACGGTCACGTATATCCCGTTAAGGCTCCCCGCCGTTATCGGCATAATGGCGCTCTTGATATCGCTGTTGCCCGTATAGTGGACGATGTCATTGTCAAAGTCGGCAAACTCTTTCTCGTTGACGTCCGCGCTGTCGTTCACAAAGTATCTCGGACGCGCGTTCGCCAGCATATTCCGGAGTATCGCCTGATTTCCACGGTCGATGAACTCCTGGGCGTTCTTTCCGACGTCGATATATCCGAATCCCGCGGGACTGCCCTCTACCGGGAACAACACGTCGAAAACGAACGGATAGAGTCCGTGATCGTAGAACCCGCGCTCGGCGTATCCTTCCTCGTTCTCGCTCGCGAAAAGGACCTCGTCGTTGACGAACTTTACGTAGTGGAGTACCGTCTTTCCGCCGACGTTCTTCTTGTAATACCAGTCGACGACCGCCGACTTTGTCGATGTGTCGATATTATCGTCAAAAACGTACCTGCTGACGTCTATTCCGGAACTTCCGAGCCTTCCGCGCAGAGCGGGATAAAGGTCTTCGAGCAGGTCGTTTTCGACAAGCTCGATGTGAAATATGTTTTTCGAGCGCTGTATATCGGTTATCCCCGGCTCCCAGAACAGATTCAGCAGATCTATTTTGCTGATCGTGATGTCGCCGAGTCCGTTGTGCTTTGATTTGTCCCAAAATATCCCGTATACGCCGGTTCCCGTTTTCAGCTTGTAGGTCCAGACGTCCGAGTATGTTTTCTCGAACTCCGCCTGATCCAGCACGACGGGAATGATCGACGAAAGCTTTTCCGCCTCCGGCTTGTCGCCCTCTTCGCGCGGCAGGATATTCGGAGTCGGATAATTGTCCATAGCGTCCGCGTGCTTGTTCATAAGGCAGTTGAGCAGCCACGCCGACGCGGGCTTTTCGTCTTTATTCGTCGCCTTTCCTTTCAGCACGTCCCAGTGACGGAGACGGTACCATTTTTCGTTTTCGATTATCTTGTCTTCAAGGGTTGCCTTGCCGCTCTTATACTTTTCCAGCGTTTCGCGCGCCTTGAATATATCCTCTCTCCCGATGACCTTTTGAACGCCGGAGGGCTCGGGCGCGGGAGGAACGTTCGCGCCCGTAACACCGGCGTTAAGGAGGTTTATGGATGGATCCCTGTTGGGTGGCAGGCTGTAGTTGTTAGTCATATTTGATCTCCATTCTTTCTTCCGGATAAGGCGAGGCAATGATGTCCTCTTTGGGAATATCCAGATACAAATGCGCGGGATGACCGTAATACGGATCGCGTTTTGCCGGAAGCACCGGCTTGATCGGACGGCACATACAGAAATACCGTGTTTCGTCGGCTATATGATCCTCGCCGTCCGTGTCGAGGTCTTCCGGCTTGTGTTCATCGTACTGGAGCAGCGGAAGCGTCCGGATGAATTCGCGGCAGTTTTTGAAAACGTACATCATCGGATATCCGTTTCTGTCGAACGAAAGCCGGTAGTGTACCTGCATCCAGCCGGAAAGTCTCGCGTGGTCGCCCTTGTCGAAATATACTCCGCATTTTCCTGCGGTCTCTGCGATACTCTCGCCGGATTCCGCGTTCCAGCACGCCGGATCGGCGACGCCGATTATCTTTTTTCCGGCAAGCCAGCGGTGTTCAGTCTCGATCTTGTGAATGGTCCGAAACACCTCGAAAGGCGGCAGTCGTAAGCCCTCGTTCGGCGAATCCTTCTTGCAACCGTAATATTCAAGGATCCGGTAGGCGACGCCGTCGTAGTCGACCGCCCACCAGCCACATGAAAAAGGTTTGTTGTAACCCCAGTCGAACGAGCGGTAGATCTTCCATCCCGCAGGGACCTCGAACGGCTCTATAACGTTCGTGTAGGTCCTGTCGAGATAGTGGTTCGGATCGTCGATGAACTCCTCGAAAAACTGTCCCTCGAAGATGTTCCAGTCTCCGTCGAGCCACGCCGCGCGGAGCTTCGGAGCCAACACTTCGAGCTGTTCGCGGTACTCCGGCTGACTCTCGTCGAGCGCCTTGTTATCTTTAAGCAGCGATTGCACAAACGTATAGTTTTCCGGCTTTTCCTTTCCCTCGTATCGCCGGTCGATGAAAATTCTCTTGATGTACTGATGACCCGGTCCTCCGGGGTTGCACGTCATATATACCCTCTTCGGAAAACGGTTGACGCCGCGGCAGGAAGCCGCTATGACGTTCAGCTGATGTTCGGTCATCTGCGTCGCTTCGTCGATGAAGATGACGTCGTATTCGATGCCCTGAATTTTCGCAAGATCCCGGTCGTTCGCGCAATACTGAAACTTGATGATCGACCCGTTCGGAAACCTCAGCTCCTTGTCCGTGTCGTTGTAATGCGCCGCGCCGTTCAGTATCGTTTTCAGCTCGTCGATGTGATTGTCCTTGAGCTCCTTGTAGGTTTTTCGGATTATACAGATCTTGATCGTCGGATATTCAAGCGCCAAAAGTATGGATTTAACTCTTATCGACCAGCTTTTTCCGCCTCCCCGCGCGCCTCCGAATCCGACGTACTTTGTTTTCGCGTTGAGAAATTGCTGCTGCGTCGGCTGCGGACAAGGTAGTACGATTTCTTTCATTTGCGGTATTCCTCATTCACGTTGACAAAACTCACGGTTATTTCTCTGTCCGCGTCGTTGTTCGCCGCGCCGCGCCTCAGGTTCTCGATCCGCGCCTTCTGCTCCTCGATATCGCGCTCGCTCTTAACTCCCTGGATCTCTTTTATGTCCTTCAGCGTCCCGCTGAGCTCCCGCAGCGCGAGCTTGCTTTTCGTGTCGGTGATCTTTGTCTCAAAATCCGGACTGTCTATAAGCGCGGCAACCTTCACGAGCAGCCTGTCCGTCGCGTCCAGGATCCTCCCGAATCGGTCCGCCTCCATTCGCGCCGCCGCGTCTATGACCAATTGTTCCGCTTTTGTTCTCTTTTTGTTCCGCGCCTCGATCCAGTTTTCGGCGGCCGATTTTTTTCTCAAAGTTCCGTAAGGAACTTTATATTTTTCCGAAAGAGCCTTCAAAGACGCGTTCCCGCGGACATATTCTCGTTTTATTTTCCGAAAGTCCGTTTTCCCGTCCAAAAATGCCCTCTCCTTTGCGTGTATTTTTTGCCTTTTTTCCACTCTATCACATTCGCTTTCCGTTTTTCTAACCCACGACCGTCGATTTTTTCAAAAAAATTTCCGGAGGCCTCAAACGGTCTCCGGATCCTTGTATTTTTTTTCGATCAGCTTGTAGTACGGACACTCCGTATAGACGGAACAGCAATACGACTGACGGTGCGCCTCGTAGTATTCGTCCCGCACAAAGCGCACCGTGAAGGAGCTGCCGTCCGTCACGCCCTCGCAGGTGAGAGAACGCGCCTTTTTCGTCTCGGTTTTGTAAAACGGACATTTAACGTGAACGCTGTTGTAGCTCGTCGCCATCATATCACCTCGCTCATTCCGTACTTCTCGCTCATCAGGAAGTTATACCACGGACAGGTCCGAAAACCGTCCGCGTCGTAGCATACGGCAAGCTTGTACTCCGCCATGTTTTCCTGACTTTTGAAATCCTGTATGGTTTCCGCCTTCGGGATACAGGACTCGCAAAACAGCTCCGCTCGCCTCTCGCGCAGATAGAAAGGACACTGCGCCGGTCCTACGTACGTTTCCCCGCGTTCTCTTCCCATTCGGTAAACTCCTTTCGCCTTAAAGAATTTTCGACGTATCGACTTTTCCGTTTTCATCGCCGAGGTAAACGTCGCACAGCTTTATCCCGAGAACGGCGAATCCCGGTCGTACAAACCTGTCGTCCGTCAGAACATACGTCACCCGCGCGAGAACAGACCTTCCCGTGAATTCTGCCGGACCTCTTTGTATTCCTTGTCTTTCGTCTCTGCTGACATAAACGCACTCTCTTTTTGCATTGAGGTACCACCTAATGCCGTCGACAAACTCGTTCAGCGCGAGATAGTCGCCTATGTGATAGTTTCTGTCATTCTCCCGCACTTCGAACGTCTTGAGTCCTTCAAGCGCGTCCTTAAAAAACTCCGGTTTGATCTTCAGTTCATGTACCATTGTTTTTTCCTCCTGTTGTTGTAATTTCAAGAATAAGATACCGCACAAGGCAGTACACGCGATCCTGCCCCTCTCTGTCGCAGGACTGCGCCCACGGACACCTGTTACACTCCTGCGGTCTCCGGACCATCTTTACGCGTAGTCGCTTGTCAGCCATTCGTCCTCCTTCCACTCCGGCAAATCGCCGTCGTCTTTTGATTTATACATCACGACCGACACGTACCATCGGCCGTTGTACTCGTTGAATCTTGAATAACACCGCAAAAAGCGGTAGCCTTTGTACCGCTTCTCCCAAAACGCCGAGTCGTCGACGCGTTCCGTCGCCATCCGCTCGACCGAAAGCCGCGAGACTCCGCCGTCCTTCGTCTTTTCCCTCGGTTTTTTGAGGTTTTTGGAATAGCAGAAGCGCTTCGCGCCCTGCGGATCCTTTGCCATGTATTTCCCCGCCGCCTCGGGACCGAACTTCTCCGGCTGATAATGATTGCAGTTAGTCCGCAGACCGTTCGTCCACATTCCTTCGAGCGTCCGGGAGTCAAGACCTCCAGTCACGAACAGGTGAAAATGCCAGTTGACGCGGCCGGCGTGCTTCCCGCTCTTGTATGTCTGCTTCTCTATGACGTATATGTACTTCATCGGCTTTGAGAGCTTCGCTATCTTTCCTTTCAGCCCTTTCACGCTTTCGGCGAGATATTCGTTGTCCGGAAGCGCCTCCGCCGCCTTTTCCGCCTGCTTCAGTTCCTTTTTCAGACGCTTTGCCTCGCGTTCGCGTCTGGACTTCACCCGCCGCAGATAGTTGACTATGTCCCGCCTCGCCGCTTTTTCGTCCTGAGGCGCCTTCGACGGCTCGTAAGTCGGGTGCATGAAATAGTCTGAGGAGTCAAAGTTCGCGTTCACCAGCCGCACAAGCTTCTTCATCGCGACGGTGCGGTTGTACTTTTTCTGCTCCTCGCTCGTCTCTTTGGTCTTCGGCGCCCTCGAAGGGAGCCTCCGGCCGTCCGCCCATATCGAATAAAAGTCGATTTCAAGTAAAGGTCCCGACTTCGTGTGTTTTTCTCTCTGCATTTTCGCCCTCTATGTAAAAGTCGCTCGGAACCCCCAACGCTCGCAAGCTCACGTCGGGGAACCCCAGTCGCTCAAAGCCTCGTTTTCAAGCCGCGACTCGAATTCAAATACCGAATTGTACAAAGCCGTCCGCAGATATGTCTTCGTATGCTTTATCTCGTACCGAATCGCGCGGTAACGTCTGATCACCTCGGCGACTCGCGCGTTGTCTATCTTTTCGAAGATCTCTTTCACCGTCCCCGCGGGGAGCTTCCCTCCGGCGATCCTGACGTCGTACGTGTCCGGGAGGATGTAGACCTCCGCTATGATCATCGCGACCTCCTCGCCTATCGCCCGGTCGGCGAGCGGGAGGTTTCCGCTTTCGATCTGCGACCTGACCCTCGTCAGCGCCTCTCCGAAAATAGACCCGACCTGACGCCGACTCTGACTCTCGGCGGCGGCAGCAGGAGAAATATATCCGTCTTCCATCTTTTTCCCTCTCCGTTTTTGTTTTTTTCCGAAAAACCGTTGACAAAATAAGATACAATACAAGACCTCAAGCGGGCGCCTTCAGCCCGCTTTTTTTATGTCCGAACAGTCCCTCTCAGTCCTTCTTTTTTTCCTGCTCGATGAAATACTCCACCACCTGCGGCACAGCCTTCCAGTCGACCACCTCAAACGCCTCCGGAGCCGCTTCTATAATGCTGTTTGCGCTGAGATCGCGGACACCGAGTCTGATATACGGCTTTTTTTCCGGCTCGTTCACCCACGTGACCGAAAACGCGTATCCCCGCACTTTGTGATATTTCTCCTCAACGATGGAGTTGAATCTCACCGCTACCTTTGCCTCTGCCGTTGTCATCGTTCTTTCCTTTCTATTATAAAGATAGATACCGTTCTATCGCTTCCCGCGCTTCTTGCCAACCGTAGCAAACGCGCGTCGCGTATTTCTGCTCGATCAAAAGTCTGATCCACTCCTTTTGATCCGCGGTCGGCTTGTTCTTACCGACCTTCATTTCTATTACAAGTCCGTGGAACGCGCCTCGCGCGACCGGGAGCCAGACGTCCGGGACTCCCGCCTTGACTCCCTGCGCTTTCAGCTTTGCCGCCTCGATCTTGTTTCTCGATCCGCCGTTCGGCACGTGGAACATAAGCCGCAGCTCCGGATACCTCCCGACGTTCCAGCTCGCCCACTCGAACAGCGCCGCCTGCTCCTCTCCTTCGGAACCCCCAAAACTCACTTTGTTCGTTTCGGGAAACCCTCGCCCTTCGGAACCCTTCATCACTTTTCATAGTCCTTTCTGACCGGTCTGCGCTTTTTCCAAAGGCGCCATTTTATAATTCTGAATATCGGAGGCTCTTCCTTGAGCCAAAGTTCGAAGGCTACGACGTAGGCAAGTTTTTCATTCACCCGGATCCGCTTAGCAAGTTTTTCATTCACGGCTTTATCACCGCCCCGCACTCCGGACAGCGCTTGAATACATAGTTGCAGTATCTGACCTCTCCGTTTTCTTTTCGTTTGACTCTGTCCCAGTCTTCAAGCTCGATCCCGCACTCCGAGCAGATGAACAAGTCGCACGGCTCCTGTTCTTTTGCCAGGTTTTTCCCGTACTTTACTTCCTGCACGTCGTCAATGCATTTCGCCATTTTTCATTCCTCCCCGTCCATTTTTGCGCCGCAATTCGGGCAAAAATTAGATAAAGCCTCGGGCACGGGATATTCAACTTCACAGAAAGGACATTTAATCAAATTTTCGATAAATTCGTCTACAACCTTATAAGTCAAAAGCCAGTTCCCATGCAACACTATCTGCACGTCGGCGGCGGGTGCCTTTTCTAAATCTTCAATAAAACTTTCTATCGCTTGCGACCAACACTTAGGCGAAGCGTGTTTGTTCCAAGCGTTTTTTGCCGCTCGCTTTTCAATTAGTATCAATTTATCAGCGTCAATGTATTTCGGCATCTTCTTTTACCTCCCTCATTTTCAACAATTCACCTTTAAGAATACGAAACACCTTGCAGGTTCCGCGATATTTTATTCCGACAGCACACTCGTGCGTTTTTGGATCTTCATAACCGCAAAGACAGCACGGATATGAAATTCCGTATCTTATCGCCATATTTGCCGTTTTTTCTACGTTGATTTTTCGATTGTAAGACATACCTAAATTTCCGTACGGACTCTCCTTATTCTGAAAAACTCTCTTTTTTTGAGTATTTTTGTCCCACAATGAGGGCAGTATAAATATTCTCCCGTGTCTCCGTAATAGGTGTCAGAGCAATACCATTCACAAACACTGCATTCAAACAGCGACGGGTATTCTTCTTTTTTGTTATATCCGATCTTTTCTTCTATTCCATCAGCCGTTGGAACGGCGTCGATCCAGTCACTGACTCGATTATCAGCTATTTCAATATAGATCTCGCTTGCATCTTTTACATTTCCAACGTTATTCAGTGCAGTTTCATATAACCGACTTTTTAAGAGTTCTTTTGCTCTTTCAGCGTCTATATGTCTTTTAATATCATTCATCATACGGACTCTCCAAGCTCCAGTTCCAATACACTTGAGCCGTGTTCGTCGTTCTGAAAAAGTTGTGGCGTCCGTCTCCCCAGAAGAAACAGTATTCCGGAGGCAGCACACGCCCGACGTTCCCCTCTCCGCTCTTTTCCGCGTGATGCCGGCACATAACGTCGTCGGCAAGCCTGCACAGCTCCGGCAGGACCGGGGTATCCCACGAGAACGCAAACTGACACGGGGACGTCACGACCTCGCGCACCGTGTCCGGAAAGCGCGGATCGTCGACCCTGTTGAGGATGCACCAAGCCACCGCCGCCTTTTCGGTATCCGGAAGCCCGCGCGCCTCGTTGTAGATGACCATGGCGATCAGTCCGACGTCGTTCTGATCCGGCGCCCAGATCTCCGGAGCCGGAACGGGAGCCGTTTCCGCAACGCCCGAATAGTCCGTGTACGCCTCCGTCTCCTGAACGTCGACGGAAAGCTTGAGCGGAAGCACCTGCTCGGGTATATTCGGATTATTCAGATACGTCACCTTCACCGGCTTTTTTTCCTCCGTCTCGGGAACGTAGTCCCCGAGAACGGAGTCCGAAACGAGCGAAGACGAAAACCCGACGAACGCCGTCAGCGCGATGAGCGCGATAAGTATGATACAGAACGTTTCGTATCTCATATATCTTCTCTCCTTTACAGCGTATTGCCGAACGCGTGGAGCGCCGCCGCAAGTTTGCTGCCGGTCTCGACGTCGGCGCGGCTGATCGTTTCGATCATTTCCCGAAGCCGTGCCGCGGAACGCTGAACGTCGTCGAACAGCGCCTTGAACGCCGCGACGTCGGGGTTCGCCGTCTTCAGCTTTTTCTGCGCTTCTTCAAGCGACTCCCGCGCCGCTTTTTCGGCGAGCCTCGCCTTGATCGCCTCCGCCTCGGCGTTCTCGACTTTCTTTTTCAGCTCTTCGAGTTCCTTCTCCCCCTCTGCCTTCGCCGCTTTTGTCGCCGCGGCTTCCGCCTCTGCGCGTATTGCCTTGAGCTTGGCGGGCGGGATCTTCGGATCTTTCTCTGCAGCTTTCAGTTTTTCCTGTAGCGCCGCCGCGTTTTCTCTCTCTTTTTCGAGCAGCTTACTTGTCTCATCGTACAGTCCCTTGAAACTTTCCGCTTCGTCCGCCCTTACGTTAGCTTGATAAGCCGCGTCTTCTGCCGCTTTCAGCTTTTCGTAGATCTCTTCTTTTATCCGTTTCTGCTCCTCCGCGATCTTCCGGGCAAGGTCCCTCTCCGCTATCGCCTCTTTCAGCTCTTTTACCGACAGATCTTCGGCGTGGACTTCTTCGGCGAACTCCTCGCGCTCGTCGGACGGTACCGCCAGCAGTGCCAGCGCCTTTGTGTATGGAAGTTTCGCAAACGATTGTGAATCTACAGAAGCGCCGAAAAGCGTGATCTGCGAAGCTCAGTATTCGTCGAACAGCCGCATCATGTTGTTCGCCGTGGACTGTGAGAAGTTGACTTCGTTCTTCAGCCACTCGCCCCACTGACCGTACGGCAGAGCCGCCTTCGCCTCGTAGAGCCTCCGCCCGATCTCGACGGCGTACATCAGCGCGAGCGCCGATACCTGCGCCTTTATGTTGTTTATCTCCGCCGTAATGACGCCGATATCACGCGCCGGCGTCCGAGGGTTCCCTGTCGCGGGTTTATCGAGCGATAGGGGTTCCGACGCGTTGTTTTGTCTCAGTTCTATTCCGTTTTCCATCGTTTTTACTCTCCTTTAATTGTTTTTTTACTCTTTTCGCCCAGGTCTCGGCAAGGGCGCGTATATCTTCCGAAGGTACGGTGTCTGATCTTCCATAGCACTGCGCGAGTTTTCCGAGATCGATACGGTATTCGAGCGTTACTAACGGCGCGTCGGGCGCTTCCGCCTTTCTCACGAAAGCAATTATCGACTGTCCTTTTATGACCTTTAATTCGTACCCCATCTTTCCGACGCAGTGATTCAATACGCCGCCTTCGCGTATAAGGTCCGATATGTCGTTCGGGATAATAATGACGAACCCATCCGCCGCCCATTCCAAAGGCTTCAGTTCAAGCGCTTTTTCAGCAAAGTCGTCGTACAGTTTTTTTCGTTTTTCACTGTCCTGCTTTGCTTTGAGTGCCTTGTATTCATCGACGCGGAGGTCGTGCATCCGCCAGAAGTCCGCAGGGTATATGTTCTTTGTGTCCCGGAGATCAAGACCGAGTCCTTTTATGGCTCTCAAATAGTCGTTGTATGACACTAACAAGCTGTAAAAACCTGCATTCTTCCCGTTTTTCGCCTTAGTCTTTTCGAGATATTCGTAAAGACGGTTCCTGTCAATGCAAGTCTCCCTTGCATTCGGGATGTAGTCCCTGACGTCTCTGTCTATCCTCGCCTTTCTCACACATATTCTCCGCGCTTCGACTACGTCGACGCCGTTTTTATACGCATATATCGCCGCCTGCGGTCCGTACAGATCCACGTCCGCGGCGTTATCGCGCAGAAAGCGGCAGAACCGCCGATCTTTTTTCGCCAGATTGACAAAGCTCGGAAACGGATATAGTCCGCATTTTCCGAAGAACTCGATAGAGTTGTCCGCGTCATAGACGCGCAGCCATCTTATAAGATCGCAGTTACACGGGTACGCGCAATATTTGAAGCGTGTCTCCGAAAGAACGTCGAGGTTCAGTACCGGGATACATCTGTCAAAGAGATCCTCGCGTTCCTCTTTCCACACGTTCCACTCTCTTTCGGAAAAACAGGCGTTTTCATATCCGTAGTACCAATGGACCACTTCTTTTTGTTCATAGACCGGATAGAAACCATTACCGAAGCCGCCGCCCCAGTACCCGTTTCTCCAGATGATATGTTTGTCCCCGGTGGTCTTGCGTACGCACTCGACGTACTTCGTCACCTCGCGCCCGCGCTTCTTGTAATTACGGTAGAACCAGATCCTCTGTACTACCTCGCCGTCGACGACTTCGAGCCACGATACTCTGTTATTCTGCCACGTCACCTAGTGCGCATATATGTATCTGACTATTTCGTCCGGAGTATCGTCCGGGATCCACCGCATTTTGCCAATAGCATCCATCGTTTACCTCACATAAAGTCCGAAAGGTCGATGAAGCCGTCTTTCTTCTCTTCGGGGGCGCTTTCCGTTTCGCTCGGCTCCTCCGTTCCCCTCTCCGGCGTTGCGCTGTCTTCCGCTTTCTCGACTTTCTTTGTTTTTGCGTCCTTGCCGCCCGATTTTTCTTTGATATCGTCCTCTTCAAAATAGTGCGTCGCCCATCCGTAGACCACGGCGTCTTCAATGCAGGCGCATCCGTTTTTCGCCCGCTTTCTTGCTTCACCGCGTACGTAGTCCCAGCACCCGGCAAAGGTCTTTTTACCGGAGTTGATCTTCTCGACAAGCATATCCGACGCCATTTCTTCAAAATAGTCGAGCAGTCTTTTTTCGTCCGGACCGTTTGCTTTTATATTGATCCTCATATCCTTCCTCCTTGTAAACTCTGAACTGTAAACTCTTAACTCTTAATTCCTCTTTGCCCTCTTCTCTCTGTCCTCCCGGTCTCTTTCAAGCGCCTCCCGCCCCTCGGGAGTCTTCAGCCACTCTTCGTACCCGCGCCGGTTTTCCGGATCCACGAAGAAACTGCGTATCGACTTCGAAATGATCCGCGACGCGCTGTTCCACGCCCAATCAGGCACCGCCGCGACCTCAATCCTGACCGTCTCCGCCATTTTTTCCCTCCTGAATCAACGGATTCGTTTCAAGTGTCCAGCCGACGCCTATGTAGTCAAGAACTCGTCCCCATCCGTATTTTTCTCCTGTCATTTCATCTGTTACGCAAGATGTCATCCAGAATTGCCATTCTTTAATATTACGCACGGCGAGCTGATCAAAGCGGTGAGGCCTCTTTTCAAGATGGATTCCAAACCCGCACATCGAGCAACCTGTCCTTTGAGCACCGGTCGTCCGAAGCAATCCGTTCTCATCTTTGACTATTTCTCCGTAGATATCCGGTATCGGCACTTTCAGATCAAGTGCAAGCTGTAACAGATCTTGTCGGTTGAATATTGCAAACGGCGCCGAACGAATAGTCGACTTTCCGAAATAGTTGCACCCGTTGATTCGTAAAGACTTTGCTCTGCGGCCGCCTTCCGAGGCCATGAGTCCGAGGAACGGGACGCTGTTATGTTCTTTTGCCCAATCGTCGCACGGTTTTTCTTTTAAGTAATAACAGCAACGCGCCGAAACCTTGAACGTCGGTATATCGTAATTGACGCCCTCTTCGTCGTTAGCATATCCACCGAACTTTTTCAGCCATTTTTGAGACATTTTCATACGACTGTTTTTCTGATTGCCACCGTATTCTCCGGTCTCACCTGTTACGATTGCATGACGCACCGTCTTGTTTTTGTCTGATGGATTTGCAAGCAGCTCTATCTTTGAAGCGATTTCTTTTGAAAGCACCGGAAAACCGAATGTTTGTAATACTTCCTGCTTATTCCAGTGCGTTCCGTCCGGTTTGAGAGCAGAATACAATCGCTCGATTCCAAGCAATTTGTGGACCTTCTGAATGCTCGAGTCTTCCAAATATGAGACTGATATTCCGGGAGCGTCTATCCCTATACTTCTCAAAAAAACAAAAAGCGTGATACTGTCGAGTCCTCCGACTGAAACGTGGTAGTTGAAATTCCGCTTTTCACATTCGTCAACGAACTCCCGCGCTCTGATCTTTGCATATTTGACTTTGAAGGAATAGTCTTGCTTTTCTTTGACCATAAAATCGGCGATTCGCTTTTTTGCATCGATACGCTGCATTCTTTCAATTACCGACTCCATCTTTATCCTCCCCGTATGTCTCCGGCACAAATGCGATGTACCATCCTTTTTTTCTCTCGTCATATTCCGGATGAGGCGTCTCGCTCCGGATCACGCCCTTGTTCCGAAGATGGTCGATCATCCTCTGACATTCTTCTTTTGATCTGTAGATCATTCCTTGTCCTCCTGTTCCTTTTCTTTTATAAGCCCCTCGAGCGCGCTCTCGATCCGCTCCCGCGCCCGCGGCGATTTCTTTTTTCCGTGCAGGATCATACTGACGTACTCGGGAGAACAACCGAGTTTTTCGCCGATCTCCCGTAGTTTTATCCCGTAGACGTGCATTTTTCCGACCGCGTCCCCGGTCCATTTTTCAAGCATAATATTTTTTCCTTTCTTTTCTTCACCTGCGGGGTTAGAAATGTAACTGACGAATGTTTTATAATGGCAGGTGAAAGGAGGTGAGACTTAATGAAGGATCGTGATGAGTGCGTTATGTGCATTTTGAAACACTTTGGTAAAGCTCTTGAGCATTTCGATTATGTCCCGTCAGATCTTCAATGATCGCAGCTGACTTAAGAAACAGTTAAGATCGGTATTACAGTACCGGTCTTTTCTGTGTTCCTCCTCCTGTTTTTCCTCCGGCATTGACGGAGCGCTTTTACGTTTCAGTTGACAACGACCTTTTCCCGTGGTACAATGGCTCAGCCCCAAGAGCGGGCAAACGTGAAAGGTGGTGGTCTCATTGACCAAACTTTTGACTTTGCCCCTGTACCGTAGATAAAGGATCGCTGAGACGAACGACCGCCGAAACGGACTGACGGGTCGCGCCGTGTCGGAACTCTGTTCCGCAAATACGCTGACGGTCTCGTCCACCGTGCCGACACACGCGCTGTGTCGAAGTGGCGGCGTCTCTTCGCCCGATGTTGCACTTGCGACGGGGCAACCTTACGTGCGGCACCCGACCGCATAAGAAGTGCAGGATGTCATAGAAACGTACCTGTAATGTGCGCAGACTTTGTCTTGCAGCATCTTTACGGCAAACATTCGGGTACAGTTAAGATCGGTAATTACAGTACCGGTCTTTTCTGTTTCTAAAAGCGCCCCGTCAACACCGGAGTGGGTAGTTTTCAGTATTGACTTTACGTTATAAAGTGATAAAATATAGAAAAAACAAAGGAGATAAAACTATGTCTGATTTGCCTGCTTGGATTGCCGCTATTGCTGCAATTGCAGCCCCTTCTGTAACAGCCCTGATAAACAACATTCACCAAACCCGTATGTACAAAAGAAAAATGTATACTCAGCACAAGATCGAAGTTATCGAATCATATATTGCCGCCTGTGGTGAAAGAGTATTTAGCATTACTTACGAAAGTTACCCTCGTCTTTGTGCTGAAATTTTCCTTTATGTTCCTAAATGCTATTGGCATGATATTGAAAAACTGAATGAGCAAGTCAATAAGAAATTTGATGAAAGAGACAACAAACTCAGCTTATCTTTGCTTTCTAAAGTCTCACAAGAGCTATCACTTTATCTTGAAAAGTCAAGAAAATAACTCTTCAAATACTCCTGTTGCATATAAGTGGTAAATAGCCGCCCAAAATATCGCGTTGATCGACAGCCCGACAGATTGTTCGGAACTGAAAAAACCGATTATCCCGAGAACCACATCAACAGCTACCACCACTCCGGCAACGATCCATACGGTCAATACCATACAGTCACCTCCTCTCCCTCCGTCAACACCGGAGGGTAATTTTTGTTGAGCTTTCTCAACTCGCTTCGCAAAAAAAATACTGCGACAGCTCGTTTGAAGGTATTTCAAGAATTGTGCATGCTCTCATTATTTCTTCTTGAGTCCAGTAACTCTTGTCGGATAGTTTCTTTCCAACAGTTGTTTGAGAGATGCCGATTATCCTTGAAAAACGCTCGATACTGCCGCATTTTTCTACGATCCTTCCACGCAGTTTACTGTGGTCAAATCTGTATTTCATAGTATTTCTCCTTTCGTTGAGATTTCTCAACTTGACACTATGTTATCACTGATTTTGAGATTTGTCAAGCCTTGTTTTGAAAAAATCTCAACTTTTTTTGAAAAATTGTTGATTTTTGCAAAACTTCATCCTATAATATAGAAAAAGGAGTGTGACTATATGGCAACGTTTTCTGAAAGACTAAGAGCCGCTATGCAAAATAAAGGTTATAAACAATCTGATCTTGCAAAGTTAACTAACTTAGATAAATCTTTAATCAGTAATTACTTATCTGGAAAATATAAGGCTCGGCAAGATAATTTATATCTTCTCGCAAAAGTTCTCGGAGTATCAGAAGCATGGCTTATGGGTTATGAAGATAAAACAGAGATTTTCAAAACAAATCAAATAGATCTTACCAACCACGAGCGCGCGGTGATCAAAGCATATAGAGATAACCCCGCTATGCAGCCGGCAGTCGACCGTCTCCTCGGCGTAGCTCCCGAAGCTCCCTCGGAGGCTCCCACGGTCGCCGAGGATATCGCCGCCACCCTCTCCGCCGCAATGGAAAAAAGCCGCGTCAAAAAATAACGGCTGTTATTCCTTTTCGCGGAACGATGTTTGTTTTTGTTGTTTTAATATAATCTTGAATTATATCTTAAGGAGTATTTTTGATGGTTGAGTTATATACGGGTATAGGTTTTATTTTTATTGTATTGCTTATTGGTGCCGCAGTCTATTATTTTACAAAAAGCGAAAAAGAAGCACCTGCTCAAAAAAGCAAATCACATTCAAATGATCCAAAAGATGAAGAAATCAAAAAATACATGAAGGAAGCACAAACCCCGTTTTTACAAATAGTTTCACACTCGTTTATAACAATGGAAAAATGCGGATTAGAGGCAGATGACTCAAAAGATATTTTTTGTTTTTTCTCAGCATTGTTCTATTGTATTTATTCTTGGTTTTATTGTACGAATATTCGCACTCCGGTCAGAAGAATATCAGCTGATAATATGCTTCAAGCAATCACTTGTTGGTTTTATATCCAAAAAAACGAAAGCTTTATGCAATCATATTCTGACTACACAAAATCAATAATTAGCAAAGTCTCACACATAAACAAATATGATTTTCTTGCAAGAAAGTACGCTTATGCTGTTGTTGCCTCTGAGCATCTTTTTAACTATGGTTATTCATTTGACTATAACGATATTGTTTCTACCATCGAATTGTTCATACAAGACTCTGCTTCTTCTGATGTTTTGTATACAAACAAGAAAGAAAACAGTTTAAAAAACGAGCAAAAAGAGGAACTTCTTGAAAAAGTCCTTTCCGATATTGGTGTCGGGCAGAAAATACAAAATAAGATATTAAACGACTTTAATGGTTTTGACAATCACACAGAAAGTAGTGAAATTAGTAAAACGCCAATATCACCAAACATTGAAGAGTACGAAAATAATCCTGATATTTTTTCTTTTGAATACCAAGAGCACTTTCTTTTTATTGTAAAGCATACTTTTGCAACATTAAAAGCTTGCAAAATCAACGTCGATGATTCAAGTGATGTTTTTGCTTTTTTCGTAGCATTATATCACGAACTTTTTTGTACGTTTATAGACATTTCAAAAGAAGAGTATTCATCAATAGATGCTTATTTAGTTATAACAAACAGTCCAGATTTAGCAGCAAAAAAGCAAGCTTTTTCCAAAGAAATATCTAAAAGACTGCCTTATTTGAAAGGAATTTTAGATATTATTTGCGCTTTTGCTGTTGTTGCCACAGAATATCTTTTGAAAAATGACTTTGATTTTCCTCTTACTGAATTATTTACGTGTATAAATCAATTTGTAGTACATTCTGTTGATAACAACGAGAAAGATTTAAACATAGCAATAGATGATTCCCAAGAAGCAGATCAAATAAAAGAGATTCTTAATATTGTTATATCCAAAATGGGTGTCGACCAAATAGTTAAAGAAAAAATTAACAACGACTATATAGAGCCTTATTTAACATAAAAAAACGCCCCGCGGCTGCTGGAACAACCGCGGGACCCCCTGGAATCCGGATATCTCTACCCGTAATCTGGCAAGGTTATGATAGCATATTCCGGAGAAAAAATCAATAGGTTTTTCGAAAGGAAAGTGTTATGGAAAACAAACAGACGCGCGAGAACGCCGTCATATATGCCCGGTACTCCTCGAGCGGTCAGCGCGAAGAGTCCATCGAAGGACAGCTCCGCGAGTGTAAGGCGTACGCCGGCAGGATGAACCTGAACGTTATCGGCGAATACTGCGACCACGCGCTCACCGGGACTTCCGACAAGCGCCCCGAGTTTCAAAGGATGATCCGGGACGCGCAAAAGGGACAGTTCACCGTCGTACTCGTTTGGAAGTTCGACCGCTTTGCCCGCAACAGATACGACAGCGCGATATATAAGGCAAGGCTGAAGAAGTACGGGGTCCGCGTTCAGTCGGCAAAGGAAGGCATACCCGACGGGCCCGAAGGGATCCTCCTTGAATCCATGATGGAGGGATACGCCGAATATTATTCCGCCAACCTCTCCCAGAACGTCAAGCGCGGACTGTATGAGTCCGCCCTGAAGCTTCAGACTCTCGGACAGACCGTGTACGGGCTCCGCAAGGGACCGGACGGACGGTACGAGCAGGATCCCGAGACCGCTCCGGTCGTCCGGAGGATCTTCGACGAGTACGTCGCCGGACGCTCGGCAAAGGATATATATACTGCTCTTAACAAAGAGGGGTTCCGGACTCTGCGGGGAGGTCCCTTCAATAAGAGTTCCCTGCACCGGATCCTGAATAATCAGAAATACTGCGGCATATACGAATACGCCGATATTCGCGTCGAGGACGGGATACCGGCGATAGTATCAAAGGAAACGTACAGAAAGGCTGTGGCAATGCTCGACAAACACCATAAGGCGCCCAACGCAAAAAAGGACGAGGGAGGCTTCCTCCTCACCGGCAAGCTCTTTTGCGGACATTGCGGAGAGCCGATGACCGCCGAGGGCGGAACAAGCAAGACCGGACGGGTCTATAGCTATTATATGTGCAACAGACGCCGTAAGAAAAAATGCGATAAGGAACGCACCCCGAAGAAGTGGATAGAGGATACCGTCGTCGACGCCCTGTACGGCGTGGTCCACGACGACGTGATGATAAAGGCGTTCACCGACCGCTTTATGGACTGGCAGGAGAAAAGAGAGACTCACTCCGAGCTGAAGCTTCTTGAAGACCGCCTCCGCAAAAACGAAAACTCGATAAGGAACGTTATGACCTTTATCGACTCCGGAAACGTGACCGACGCTGTCCGCCGTCACCTGATGGACCTCGAAGCCGAAAGGACAGATATAGAAAAGGGTATCGCGGTCCAGAAGATAGAAGATCCGGTCGTCACGCGCAGCGAGGTCGAGTATTTCCTCAAATCCTTCCGGACCGGAAAGAAGGACGACGTATCCTGGCGAATATTCATCGTCGAGACCTTCCTCCAGGCGGCATACCTCTACGACGACGGCCGCCTGATCCTCACCCTCAACTACGGCGGCAAAAACAATAAGATCACCCTCCAAACCGCCGAACAAGCAGTCACCAACGGCGCGGCGCTGTGTTCAAACTCCGCCTCGCCTTCTCCGCCAAAAAGAAAAAGTCGCTTTGGCGGCTTTTTCTTTTTGACTTCTTCACTCTTCACTATTCACTCTTCACTATTCTCCTTGCCCCGCGAGCGACTTTTTCAGTGAAGAGGTAATAGTGAATAGCGAAGAGTGAAGGTACGAAAGTTGTACAATAAAAGTGGACACATCGAAGAATGAATGGTAAAATACATTCAGAGAGGTGTTAATATGAAAAGGACGTACAGCAGCGAATTCAAAATCAAACACGCGGTGGTGGCGGAAAAATTGGGCATCAACAAAATCATGCTCTATCGATGGATCGACCAGTATGAGACTTACGGGGGTGAGGCGTTTGTAGGGAAAGGCCACCTGCGGGCGGAAGATGCAGAGCTGCGAAAGCTTCGCAAAGAGAATGAGCGTTTAAGGATGGAGAACGAGATCCTAAAAAAAGCAGCGGCATACTTTGCGAAAGACCGGGACGGCGAATAAGGTTTGCCAAAGCCGAGCTGAAAGAGTATGACACCAGCACGGTATGCCGTATCATACAGGTGTCAAGAAGTGATTACTACCGAACTGTAAAAGCAGCAGATAGTGAAGAAATCGAGTTAGAAAAAGAGGTCGTTCACTGTTTTAAGGAAAACAAGGGTCGATACGGAAGAATACGCATAAGAAAAGAACTATACAAGAATGGCATACGGATCAGCGAGAACAAGATCAGCCGATTGCTGAAGAAGAACGGTCTTGAGGCAAAGAGCGGCAGAAGCGGGCGAAGGAAGCCCCAAAAGCCGACCGAAGAACAGTATGTCGAGGAAAATCTGATCAAGGACAAATTCTCAATAACAGTTCCGAATATGCTGTGGTGCTCAGATATTACCGAGTTGAGATGCAGCGGAACAAAGTTGTATTTGTGCGGGATAATAGATGTTGCCACGCGGCGTCTTGTGGGCTGGGCGATAGACAAAGCCCAAACCCAGCGGCTTGTACAAAATGCGTTTTTAATGGCGGTGGGGAGAAATCCCGACAGACCGGAGGGAGCAATATATCATAGTGACAGAGGGACACAATACACAGCGAAGAAAACAAAAAAGTTAGTAGAAGAAAACGGATTCCGCAAGAGCATGTCCCGACCGGGAACTCCCAGCGACAACCAGCCAATAGAGAGTTTTTGGCACACGCTGGAAGTTGAGATGCCGGATATCCGGCATCTCAACTTCCAGGATGCAAGCCGGGCTATCGTTGCGTACATTGAACTCTATTACAATTCGCAGAGACTTCATTCAGGTATCAATTATTTGATCCCAAACGAGTTTTTCACTCTTCTTTGTGTCCACTAATCTTGACAAGTTTCTTATAATTCAAACGTTTCCGGCGCTTCGGTGAAGCTTGCAAACGTCGCCCGGGCGTTTTTGAAATAAAGCATCTGCATATTGCCGTCGTCGGGAGCGTACATCGCTTTCAGCGACGGCATTTTTTCGAGCATCGCGACCTTGACGTCCCGATCTTCGTCGTTGACGAGTTCGCCCGAAACGCGGAGCCATTTTCCGTCCTTGAACGCGCAGATCTCGGCTTTCGGATTGGCGGCGAGCTGTTTCGATACGGGCTTTATCTTGCCTGTCTGGATATAGAGCTTTCCGCCGTGAACGAGGGCGGTGCCGAACGGTCTTACGCGGGGCTGATCGCCTTCTACCGTCGCGAGATAATAGGTTTGCGCTTCGTCGAGGAACGCGCATACTTTTTCGAGTTTTTCCATCGTTTTACTCCTTTTCGTTATTTTTTTACCACGTAAGTCGCGATATATTCCGTGTTTTCTTCCGTTTCGATCCCGGGATCGGCAAGCTCGAACGCGACGGACTTTCCGCATTCCTTTGCGACAAGCTCAAAGTGACAGAGCGCGATGCCCATATCTATCTTTTGTATGTCCCATTCTCCCGAGTAGCTCTTGCCGCGCTTTTCGTAGAAGTGGACTTTTTCGCCATGTACGACGACTCGCCACGGCTGTTTGTTCACCGCGGA
>CACZZA010000013.1 GCA_902785485.1 uncultured Ruminococcus sp.
ATGCTCAAGGACGATATGGAATTTCTTGGACCTGTTCGTGCAAAAGATGTTCAAGAAGTTCAATCTCAAATTTGTTTGACAATTAAGGCACTTGAAGCGTCAGGTGAAATTGTACTTGAAATGGATGAAGGCGAGGAAGAATTAATTGACTAGGATAAAAGGTAGTAACGTTCAAATAGGCTCAGGTTTTGTTCTTCCTTTGGAAAATCAGCATAAAGAAGAGCTTACTGCCATTGAAAAAATGCTGCGAGATGCAAAAGCCGAAAAAGAAAGGATTATAAAAGAAGGAACAGACCAAGCAAAGCAATTAGTTGAAGAAGCAAAACAAATTCTTGCCCAAGCACAAGAAGACGGAAAGCAAATTGTAGAACAAGCCAATGCACAAGCTGACTCAGAATCAAATGAAATTCGTGAAACCGCAAAAAAAGAGGGCTATGAAGAAGGTTATAAGCAAGGTTATGATGATGGCACAAATGCTCTTGAACTGAAAGTTAAAGCTGTTGATGATTTTGCAAAAAGTCAATTTGAATTGAAACATAATATTGTTAAATCTGCTGAATTAGACATTGTTGAATTAGTTTGTGCTATTGCAAGAAAGGTTTGTAAAAAAAGTTTTGATAACGATATTAATATT
Organism: uncultured Ruminococcus sp.; assembly: GCA_902785485.1. Lineage (GTDB taxonomy): Bacteria > Bacillota > Clostridia > Oscillospirales > CAG-272 > RUG13077. Next base: position 635 of record CACZZA010000013.1, read on the forward strand.
TTGAAAAGTATTACAATTGAAGCAATAAAACAATTAAAAGACAGAGAAAATATTACAATAACAGTTAATCCAAAACTGGCTGAAAAAATTTATTCTATTTCTGATGAATTAAAAGAAGAAATACCAAAACTTCAAACTATTAAAATTATTGAGGACAACAATATTTCAGATGACGGAACCGTAATAGAATCTTTGCTTTCAAGAGTCGATAACAGATTAAAAATACAGTTAGACCAAATTGTTGAAAAATTTATGAATGCACACTATTCATCGGAAGAAGATGCTCAAGATGAGCCTATAACTGAAACAGAATGTGATTATATAAATTCAAATTTTTTGCAGGATAACCAATCCGAAGAAACTCTTGAAAATATATCCGAAATTTTTAATTCAAATGACAAAAATGAGGACTAGCCTGTGTTTACAAAAGAAAAATATCTGAGTATTGTTGAAGATATTGAAACAATAAAAGAGATAGGCAGAGTTACCGAAATTAAAGGGCTGATTATTGAATCAGACGGGCCTGAAGCAAGCATTGGTGATTTGTGCTATATATATAAAAAGAATGAAGATGTGCCAATATGGTCAGAAGTAGTAGGTTTTAAAGAAGGCAAAATTCTTTTAATGCCTTTGGGAGCAATGGATGGTATTCAACCGGGTGCTATCGTACTGAACACAGGCGAGCCTATGAAATTAAAAGTCGGAAATAATATTTTGGGCAGAGTTCTTGACGGTTTAGGAAATCCTATTGATAATTTAGGTGAAATAAGTGCAGAGGCCTATGTTTCAACTTCGGCAACACCAATAAATCCTTTAAAGCGTGCAAGAATAGATGAGCCTTTGTCTTTGGGTATTAAATCAATAGATGGTTTTATTACTGTTGGAAAAGGGCAAAGATTAGGTATTTTTGCAGGTTCAGGTGTAGGTAAAAGTACAACACTTGCGATGATGGCAAAAAATACAAGTGCTGATATAAATGTTATTGCTTTGATTGGTGAACGTGGCCGTGAAGTTCGGGAATTTATCGAAAAAAATATGGGGCCGGAAGGTATGAAGCGAACAGTTGTTGTTGCTGCGACTTCTGAACAGCCGGATTTAGTTAAAATTAAAGCAGCGTTTGTTGCAACATCAATTGCGGAATATTTTAGAGATAAAGGTAAAGACGTACTCTTTATGCTTGATTCTGTAACTCGTATTGCGATGGCTCAACGTGTTGTTGGTTTAAGTGCAGGAGAACCTCCTGCAATGAGGGGGTATACGCCTAGTGTATTCGCAATTATGCCTCAATTAATGGAACGTGCCGGATGTAATGATAAAGGTTCTATTACCGCACTTTATACTGTACTTGTAGAAGGGGATGATTTTAATGAACCTATTTCTGATACTGCGAGAAGCATTTTAGACGGTCATATTATGCTTTCAAGAGAATTGGCTCACAAAAACCATTATCCTGCGGTTGATGTTTTACAATCTATAAGTAGGGTTATGGGTGATGTTACAACAAGTGAACATAGAGCTGCTGCTGCAAAAATAAGAAATTTACTGGCTGTATATAAGAAAAATGAAGACTTAATCAATATCGGTGCTTATGCAAAAGGTTCAGATCCTCTTTGTGATGAAGCAATAAGGCGAATGGATACAATTAACGCTTTTCTTTGTCAAAGTACAAGTGACTCTTTTGCTTATACCCAAACAATTGAAGACACAATTAACACTATATTAAAAAACTCGTGGTACAATCAGAGTGTCGGACGGCTCGGGGACGTTACGGTCCTCACGGAAGTTCGGCGTGACATACGTTGCAAACGGAGGTCAATATGGCAGAAAATCAAAACAGACCGGTACGCCCGGTAAAGCAGAGACCGGCTAAGAAAAAGACGGCAAAGAAAGAAAAAAGCGTCGGCAGAAAGATACTGACCGTCGTTTTGTCCGTTTTTCTCACGCTGTTCCTTATCGGAGTAATAACCGGGACCATCGTTGTCGGGGCTTTCGCCGTTTACGTCAAGAAGAATATAGACCCCGTCATCGATGATTTCGACGTCGTTTCGACCAACCAGAACCTCACGACGTCCATCTACTATATGAAATATGAGACCGATGAGGACAGGGTCAACCGCAACGGCACTCCGGTCGAGATCGAAAGCGAGCAGATCCACGGCAGCGAGAACAGGATCTGGGTCCCGTTCAGTCAGATGCCGGAAAATTTGTACGAGGCTTTCATCTCCATCGAGGACGAGCGTTTCTGGACCAACGACGGCGTCGACTGGAAACGTACGATAGGCGCGACTCTCAGCTTCATCACCGGCTCCGGCAGCTACGGCGGATCTACGATCACTCAGCAGCTCATCAAGAATATCACCGGTGAGAACGAGGTCAGGGTACAGAGAAAGCTCCAGGAGATAATGCGCGCTTTATACCTCAACAAGACCAAGAGCAAGACCGAGATCCTCGAACTGTACCTCAATACCATTTATTTGTCGCAGGGATGCTACGGAGTCCAGGCGGCGGCTAAGACCTATTTCAACAAAGACGTCAGCGAGCTTTCGCTCGTGGAATGTGCGGCGATCGCGTCTATAACTCAGGCTCCTACCAAATGGGATCCCAAGCAGAACCCCGAGAACAACGCGTACAGACGCAGGATAGTCCTCGGAAAGATGCTCGAACTCGGCAAGATCACTCAGGCGGAGTACGACGAAGCGGTGAATGCGGAGCTTGTGATCTACGACAGATCCAAAAAGACCGACACCGGAGAGGCGACCGAAGAGACTCAGACCTTTTTCAACTGGTACACCGAGGCTGTCATAACCTCTGTCGTACAGAGGCTCCAGCAGGAAAAGAATGTTCCCGAGTCGATGGCTTACAATATGGTCTATTCGGGCGGACTCAAGATCTATACCGTTATGGATCCGTACGTTCAGGATACGCTTGAAGACGTGTATCTCCACGACGAGAACTTCCCGCAGCTTCGCGGAGCGATACAGCCTCAGTCTTCGATGGTCGTCATAGACCCGCAGACGGGCGACGTGCTCGGACTCGTCGGCTCGAGAGGAGAAAAGGTCGGCAACCGACTGCTCAACTACGCGACCGATACCCGCCGTTCTCCCGGTTCGGCGATCAAACCGGTCACGGTGTACGCTCCCGCTCTTGAATACGGTATTATCACCGAGGCGTCCGTTTACGACGACGTTCCGGTCAACTTTTCAGACGGCTATTACTACGACGCGTCGACGGGACTTATCACGTACGTCGATCCGGATACAAAACAGACGATAGCAAGAAATACCGGCTGGCCCGCAAACGCTCCCGCGGTATATCAGGGACTTTGCACGATCCAGTACGCGATCCAGGTCTCCAAGAACACCGTGGCTGTAAAGGTCCTCCAGGATCTCGGGACTGAGGCGTCGTTCGATTTTGCGAAGAACAAGGTCCACCTTGACAGCCTGATAGAATTCAAGGAATTGAACACGGGCGAGAAGGTCTCCGACAAGGGTCTCGCGGCGCTCGGAATGGGACAGCTCAACTACGGCCTGACCAATCTCGAATTGACCGCGGCTTACAGTATGTTCGCAAACAAAGGAGTTTACAACCAGCCGAGACTGTTCCTCGAGGTGCGCGACTCTGACAACAATCTTATCCTCGACGACGGTTGTTCTTCGGAAGCCGTCATCAGCGAAGAAAACGCGACAATAATGACGAAGATGCTCCAGCGCGTCGTCAACTACGGTACGGGTACTATGGTCTCGCTGAGAGGAAGCGTTGACGTCGCCGGCAAGACCGGTACGACGACCAACGACCAGGACAGAACGTTCTACGGATATACTCCGTATTATATCGGAGGCGTCTGGTTCGGTTACTCCGAGCCGCAGGAAATCGTGGCGGCGGGCAACCCTTCCGCGACGGTCTGGAACGAAGTCATGACACGCCTGCATCAAAAATACTTTGATATGGCGGCAAACGACGGAGTTGAACTCAAACACTTTACAGACGCTCCCGGCGTCGTCACTGCGTGGGTGTGCCGCGACTCCGGACTTTTAGTTACGGAAGCCTGCAAAGCCGATCCCAGAGGACAGAGAGGCGAACAGCACTACTTTACCGAGAAGACCGTTCCGAGAAGGGCGTGCGACGTTCACGTGCTTGTCGATTACGACAAGGTCACTAAAGCGGTAGCCTGCCCGAACTGCCCGAAGGAAGACGTCGTCAAGGTCGGACTTCTCGAGATCAAAACGAGAAACTTCCCGATAAATATCAACGTCGCCGACGCTCAATACACGACGAGACCTCTGCCGGAAGGCGTCGAGCCGGGACTTTGGGAAGGAGTTCCGTTCTATATCAACGTGCTGAAAGGGAGATTTCCCGGAACCTCCGGAAGCGGAGATCAGTACAACCATTACTGCTTTACGCACTTCAAAAATCCGCCCGAGACACAGCCGGAGACGCAGGCGGAAACGGTCCCTGAAACGGTGGCGGAGACTGAACCTCCGATCGTCGGATAAAAACGTATATTCATCTGCTTTTTCCGCCGTTTGGCGATACTTGACAACGGCGGGAAAAAGCGGTATAATATTATCAAAGAGATTTATTTTCTCAGAATGAATAAGGAGTGGTTTACTATGAAAATCAAAAGAACAGTTGCTTTACTTATCCTTGCGGTCATGGCGCTCGGAATGTTCGCGTCCTGCGGCGGCGGATCTTCAAGCTCGGAGATCACGGTCAGCGTCGTATTCTACAACGACAAGGATGAGGCTGTCGTCAACCTCGAAAACAAAGTTAAAGTCAGCGGAGAGAACCCCACCGTTATCGACGCCGTCCGCTACGTCAACGACAACTTCGACTTCACCATCGGTCTCACGAGCGATGAAAAGAACGTCAAGTCTTTCTCGAGCGAAGACGGAACTTACAACAACGGGACCTGCGTATGGCAGTATTACGTAAACAAGACCGACAAAGCGCCCAAGGGCGACGCGTCCGATTACGTCATCAAAGACGGCGACAAGATCATTTACAAATTTGAATCCATCGCCGAAACGACTGAAGAGACCGTCGCGGAGACCAACTGAACGGAGACCCGAAAATGAAAAGCGTTAATATCAAACTTACCTCGATCCAGGACGTACGCGATTTCGTTGACATCGTAACGAGACACAACATGGAGATCGACCTCGCGTCGGGAAGATACGTCGTGGACGCAAAGTCGATCATGGGCATTTTCAGCCTTGATCTGCTCTCTCCTATCACGCTCACCGCTCACGGAGACGACACCGACGTTCTGATGAAAGAACTCGATAAGTTCATCATCAAATAAGAAAACCCGAAAAACAAAAAACGGAGACTGAAGATCGGTCTCCGTTTTCGTTTTTTTCCGGATCATTTGCGCGACTTTGAGAGTTCCTTTTCGTACTCTTTGACGTCGGTGAGGTAATCTTCCTCCATACCTTCGCGTCTGAGGTATTCGCGCCATACGTCGCCGAAGGGCATCGTCTTGAGGTTTTCGTGCGCGTACATCAGAGACGTGAAGTCATGCGCGTCCTGCATTTTTTTCATATCTCCGGAGTTTTCAAGCAGAGCGTAAAGCAGAGCTTTTGCGACGGATCTGCCGCCGGTGATCCAGGCGGAAAGACGGTTGATCGAGGCGTCGAAAAAGTCAGTCGCGATGAATACTCTGTCGAGAGCGTCGCATCTGACGATCTCCTTTGCCATCTCGCGTGTCTCGTCGTCGAAAATGACGACGTGGTCGCTGTCCCAGCGCACCGGACGGGTGACGTGGAGCGCGAGCTTTTCGTTGAACAGGAGCATCGACGAGATCTTATCGGAAACGACCTCCGTCGGATGGTAATGTCCGTTGTCCATAAGGGGAGTGATGTGACGCGTCGCAGAATAGCTCGTGCAGAACTCCGCCGAACCTACGGTGTACGACTCGACGCCGATACCGAATACTTTGGATTCAAGCGTGACGTAGACCTTGCTTTTATCATAGGGAACAGACATGATCTCGTCAAGCGACTCCGCAAAGCGGCGGCGCGGTCCGATCCTGTCCGCGGGAATATCTTTATATCCGTCGGGGATCCAGATGTTCATAACGCAGGGCACGCCGGTTTCCTCGGCAAAATACTCCGAGATCTCGATACACCTTTTTCCGTGTTCGATCCAGAAACGGCGCACCTTGTCGTCGGGAGAGGAGAGGGTCAGACCGTTCACGACCATCGGGTGTGAGAAAAACGTCGGGTTGAAATCGAGTCCCCAGCCGCGTTCTTTCGCGAATTTCACCCATTTTTCAAAATGTCGGGGAGCTATGGCGTCTCGGTCGGTCTTTTCTCCCTCCGGAATGATAGCGTAAGAGGCGTGCAGATTGAGCTTCTTTTTGCCCGGTATGCGGCTGAACGCAAAATCGACGTCTTTCATCAGTTCTTCGGGGGTGTTGGCTTTATAAGGGTAATTTCCGGTAGTCTGTATCCCGCCGGACAGCGCCTCGCGAGAGTCGAATCCGACTACGTCGTCTCCCTGCCATACGTGAAGAGACAAGGTGACGTTTTTAAGTTTTTCAAGCGCTTTTTCGGTGTCTACACCAATTTTTTCATACATTTTTCCGGCTTCTGCGTAACTCATTTCAAACCTCCCGTATTGAAAACGATCTTTTTATGACTTCTCTCGCTTCGTCGAGGTCCCGTAATTCTCCCGACGCGATGAGCTGTGACATTATATTGCCTGTGGACGTCGCCTCTATCGGTCCCTTTGTGACCGGCAGGGAAGTGACTTCCGAAGTGAGCTTGTTGAGATAAGCGTCCCGGCATCCCCCTCCGACGATATGGAGCTTGCGTATCGGACGCCCCGTGATGTCCTGAGTTTCACGCACCGCGTCCGCGTATGATTTTGCGAGCGAACGGTATGCGGATAGGATGACAGACCCGAGCGTCATATCGCGTCCGACGTAATTTTTGATCGCGTCGATCATACTGTGAGGAGATACGAACGCAGGATCGTTGACGTCGATAAAATCGAAATCATCCGACGCCATCGCCATTTCCATCATTTCGTCGTAGGTGTATTTTTTCCCGAGGTCGCGGCGGATAGATTGGAACAGCCACATTCCCATATAATTTTTCAGTACGCGGTAGCGGTATTCGATACCGCCCTCGTTAGTAAAATTATGCTCGAACGCTCTGAAATTGAGGATCGGTACTTTGCTCTCGATACCGAACAGGCTCCACGTTCCGGAAGAAATATACGCCGAGTCCTGCTCGACAGGGCAGGCGGCGACTGCCGACGCGGTGTCGTGGGAGGGGCAGAAAACCACTTTTGAATCAAATCCGCAGTATTTTTTCATCTCGTCGGTGAAGCATCCGATGGTTTCTCCGGGCAGAGACAGTTCGCCGAAGAGTTTGCCTTCGAGACCGAGTTCGTTTATTATATCGCTGTCCCACTCTCTTGAAAGCGAGTTGACAAGGTTGGTCGTCGTCGCGTTGGTGTATTCGTTTTTGATCTCTCCGGTCAGCTTGAACGAAAGATAATCCGGGATCATCAGGAAAAACGCGGCTTTGGAGAGCTTGCCGGAGATCTTATCGGCAAAAAGCTGGTACACGGTGTTGAATTTTTGCGTCTGTATCCCGGTCCGCAAAAACATATCGCGTCGCGGAACGAGCTTGTCTGCGACCGAGTATGAAGCCTCTGTCCTGCCGTCGCGGTATGAAAAGACGGGGTAAAGCGTGCTGAGAGAACGGTCGAGCAGAACGTAATCGCATCCCCAGGTGTCTATGGCGACGGTTTGAGGGATCTTTCCGATCTCGCCGCACTTTTTTATGCCCGCCTTGACCTCTCGTTCAAGCGTGTCTATATTCCAGACAAGACTTCCGCCGACGTCGGAAAAACCGTTGTCGAAACGGTAAACCTCCTCGGTTATGAGCCGTCCGTCCTCGAGATGCCCGAGTATATGCCTTCCGCTCGACGCCCCGATATCTATTGCGAGATGGTAATTCGTCATCGCTTTGCCCCCGTATATCTTTTATAATTCTTAAATAAATTATAATATAAACGCTCGCAAATTACAAGCGAAAGTTTTGTCAATAATGGTCCGCTTGCCTTAAATAACATTGCAATTATAGCGATTTTGGTGTCGTTTTGTTGTAAAAAGGCACATAAACGCAAAAAAAGACTCCCGGATCCGGTTTGGATCCGGGAGGTCTCGTTTATTTTGCGAGTCTGATCTCTTTCTTCTTTGCTGAAGAATCGTAAATACCCTGGATGATCTTAGCGGAGGGAATGACGTTGTCGATATGAGACGGGAGCTTTTCGCCGGTCTTTATGCAGCGGATGAACGAATCGATCTCGTTCTGGAAAGATTTTGCGAGCATATTCTCGGTGTCTATCTCGGGTTCCTCGGAGAACAGCTGTCCGTCCTTGACTCCGTAATAGGTGAAGCCCTTGCCGTACATAAGTCTGACTCCGCCTTTGTCTCCCATGAAATCGATGAACATTTCGCTCTTGTCGATGTTCTGCGCCCAGGCGCCGTGGATGGTGACCGTGGGACCGGAGGTCCTTACCATCGCGCTGACGGACTCCTCGACGTCGCAGATCCCGTCAAGTACGGGAGGTCCCGCCCACATCTTGCGGTATACGTAGGAGGGAATGTCCCGTCCGAGTTCGCAGAAGGTGTCTCCGTTGACGGAGAGGGGAGTCGGATCGGACGTGCAGTACATTACTATATCGATGAAATGCACGCCCCAGTCGATGAGCGCGCCGCCGCCCGCGATCGCTTTGGTCGTGAACGCTCCGCCGAGTCCGGGAATGGAGCGGTAAGCGCGGAACGACGCGTACACGTGGTACACTTTGCCGAGCTTGCCTTCGTCGATGTATTTCTTTATCATATTGACGGAAGCGTTGAAACGGTTGACTACGCCGATATTCAGCACTTTTCCGGTCTCGTGCTGGACCTGCTGCATTTTGAGAGCCTCTTTGAGGTTGATGGCGGCGGGTTTTTCGCACAGCACGTTCTTCCCGTGACGCAGAAAGTCTATCGCTATTTTAGAGTGCATTTTGTTCGGCGTGCAGACGGAGACAGCCTCGATCTCCGGGTCGTCGAGTATTTTTTTGTAATTGTAGACGGCTTTTCCGCAGCCGTATTTTTTTACGGCTTCGTCAGCTCTCTCGTGGATTATGTCGCAGAAATACTTGATCTCCGCGTCCTTGCAGTTGAGGTACGACGGTATGTGCATCGAGTTTGCTATCGTACCGCATCCGATTACGGCAACTTTCATTTTAAGTTCCTCCGTTTTTGTTTTTTCTTCCGATCTTACTGCTTTTATTATAATTATTTTGCAATTTATGTCAAGTAAGTTCACAAAATTTCAAGTAAAAATATTGCATTAAGTAATAATTCGTGATACAATAGGTGTCACAGAGTAGAAGGGTCGGCGTCAAGTGCCGGGCGAACAGGGAGTTGTCGTCCGGACGAAGCCGGAGCAACGGCGCGGTCGGTCCTTCGCATCCCGCTGTAAAACGAGAAGAATACCTCCTCGCAACTACTTGCGCGATGCAGTTCTGAGGGAGGTGTTTTTTTATGAAAAAGAAAAACGTTTTATCGGTGTTCAAAAGCACCCGCGGCCTTGTCATCTGCGCCCTGCTTGCGGCGTTCTCGGCGGTGTTCGGAAAGTTTCTGTCGATAAATATCGGCGACTCTATCCGTTTTTCGTTCGAGAATATGACGGTCATACTCGCGGGTTACGTTTTCGGACCCGTCGCCGGCGGAATGGTCGGCATCATCGCCGATCTGCTCGGATGCCTTATCAAAGGCTTTTCGATCAATCCGTTCATCACTCTCGGTGCGATGACGGTCGGCGTCGTCGCGGGACTCGCGCCTTATCTGTTCCGCGCTTTTGAAGACGGCACGAGGGCGAAAAAATGGTTCCTCGCTTTTGAGGTCTTTTTCACGACTTTTGCCGCTCATATAGCCGGTAATATGATAGTCAAGTCGGTCGCGATGGCGTACTCGTTCGGTACGCCGATGAAAGTTTTGGCGCTGCGCGTTCCGATCTACGTCGCAACGGGTCTGATAGAAGGCACGGTCATTTACCTGCTGATGCGAAGCAAGGCTGTCAGGGGACTGTTTGAAGAATGAAGGAAGATCAATGAACTGCAAAGAAAGTCTCGACTATATTTATTCCACCGTCTGGAAGGGGAGCCGGCCAGGACTCGGGCGCACTCTCGAGCTGCTCGGAATGATGGGTAATATCCAGGATAAACTGAAATACGTACACGTCGCGGGCACGAACGGCAAAGGCTCGGTCTGCGCCATGACGGCGAACATACTCAAAGAAAGCGGATATAAGACCGGACTTTACATTTCGCCCGGACTTCGCTCGTTCAACGAGCGTATGTCGGTGAACGGCGAATACATCACCGACTCCGAGCTTGCGGATATTGCGACATACGTTCGCTCTTTCGCCGATAAAATGAAAGACTCTCCCACCGAATTCGAACTCACGACCGTCATCGCGTTCGAGTATTTTTACCGTAAAAAATGCGACGTCGTGGTCCTTGAAGTCGGAATGGGCGGGAGACTGGACTCCACAAACGTCATCAAATCTCCGGAGGTCTCCGTCATTACGGGTATAGCGCTCGATCACACGGCTTTTCTCGGTGACACGGTAGAAAAAATAGCCGCCGAAAAAGCGGGTATAATAAAAACGCGGCGTCCCGTGGTTTACGGGGGCGACAGCAAAGAAGCGGGAAAAGTCATAAGCGCCAAGGCGAGTGAAATGTACGCTCCGTACTATACTTCAAGCGAAAACGAGGTCAACGTAGTCTCGAGAACGCTCGACGGGACCGTCTTTACGTACGGCGGAAGGGAATACAAGTCTTCACTCGTCGGCGACTATCAGCGCTCGAACGTCGCGACGGTGATGAAGACAGTCGGGGTGCTTCGCTCGAACGGCTTCAATATCCCGGTCTCGGCGGTCGAAAAAGGTCTTTCCTCGGTATACTGGCCCGCAAGATTTGAGGTTCTGTCGAGAGAACCTTTGATGATCTACGACGGAGCGCATAACCCTCAGGGACTCGCATCCTGCGTCAAAACCGTAAAGGAACTGTTCAGAAACAAAAGAGTCATCGTTCTTTCGGGAGTGATGGCGGATAAGGATTTTTCGGTAATGCTCCCGATGATAAAACAGATCGCCGCGCGCGTCTATACCGTCCGTCCGGACAGTCACCGCTCGCTCGGCGCGCGTAAATACGCCGCTTTGTTCAACTCGGAGGGAGTCGAGGCTCACTCCTCGAACACCGTGAGAGCGGGAGTCGAAAAGGCGTACTCGGACGGCAAAAAGACCGGACTTCCGGTCGTTATGCTCGGAACTTTGTATATGTATAAAGAAGTCCGCGACGCGTTCGACGCGATAGCGGAAGACAAGAGGTAAACGATGAACGGCTATTTCACACAGCTCGACACGTACCCGTATTCAAAAGCCAAGCGGACTTTTTCCGTAGCAGCGGCAGGTCTGCTCGTGATAAGATTCGTTCAGATCGTGTTTGCTTACGCTTTGAGTGATACGGTCGGCGGGTTGTTCCCGGATTTTGCTTCCGGATCCTATTTCCGGTGGTTTATCAACTACGTTCCGTTCTATTTTGTCGCGATACCGGTCTATTTGTTACTGACGTCGTATTTTCCGAAGGCGGAACGCAAGAGAACTTCGCCCCTCCGTTTTGCCGATTGGATAAAACTGCTCGCGATCTCATACACTCTTATATATGCCGGAAACGTGATAGGCGTTTCGGTCAGCAGCGTTCTGTCGAAAGCGTTCGGTAAAAACGTCGTCAATCCGGTCGCGGAAGCGCTCGACGGGGAAAACGTGTTCCTGATGTTCCTTATCGTCGGGATCCTTGCCCCGGTATTCGAGGAGCTTGTTTTCCGCAAAGCGATGATAGACCGCCTTTCGCTGTACGGTGAAAAGACCGCCATGATCTTTTCCGGCGTCTGCTTCGGACTGTTCCACGGAAATTTTGCTCAGGGATTTTACGCCGCTTTTCTCGGGATCTTTTTCGGGTACATCTATCTTCGCACCGGAAAGATCCGTTACACCGTTGCGTTACACATGTTCATCAATTCCGTCTCTGTGATACAGTCGCACTTTTTGCCCGATCTCGACAAACTGTTCGATATTCTCGACACTGAAAACGTCTCCCAAACTACGGAACTGTTGAAACGCTGGCTGTCCGACAACGCGCTCGGTCTTTCGGTGGTTATCCCGATCTCTTTCGGGTGCGTCGTTCTCGGGGTATTCGGACTTGTAACTCTTATCAGACATAAGAAACACGTATATTTCAACCGCGCTTTGCTCGAGATCCCGAAGGGAAAAGCGGGAAACGTCGCGTGGCTCAACGCGGGAGCCGTTCTGTTTCTGCTTTATTGCGGATTTGAGATGGTTTACAGTATTATCGGATCGCTATTTCAGAAAAGAGGTAATTTTGTCTCTCGTCCGTTTTACGGTCTTGCTTTTTAGGACCGCGTCGCCTTTTGTGAGTTTAAGGGCGATCGCGGTCTTTATCTTTTTTTCGTCCTCCGAGACGGTCCCTTCAAAAGCGGCGACAAAAGGCTCGAAACGGTATTTCTTGCGTTTGTCCGGATCTGATGCGTACTGCGACAGACAATAGTCTTTAAGTCTTCCTTCGGCGTTTCTGACGAACGCGTCCGCGCATTTTTCAAAATACAGATCGGTCAGACGTTTGGCTTTTTCGTCCGGAACGTTGAATAGAGGAAACCTCACCTTGATAAATAAGACCATAGCGCCGTCTTCCGTGACGCGGTCTACGTAATTGAACTCATTGTTATCGACCATTGTACCACCACCCCTTACGTATCATATTGTTTTCGGAGCAAAAAAATACCGCCGCGGCATTCGCCTCGGCGGTATCAGATTTTTCGGATCAGTTTTTCTCGTATATCACTACCGCGCGTTCGACACGGTAGACTTCTTTATAGCCGTTTTCCGTCAGCTCGTCGATCTTTGCTTTTGCTTTGTCGGTAAGCGAAAAACGCAGGTCGAAAACGTAAACGTCGGTCTCGTTTTCGGTGTACTCGAACTGGTACAGCGTGTCGCGGTCCCAAAGCGCGGGGACGAGCCACGTCGTCGCAGTCACGCTCTTGTCCTTGTCGATGGAGTCGAGACCTTCGTTGATGCTTTCGATCACGGGAGTATGATCACCGTAGTACTTTACCGCGTCCGGCAGCTTTGTGAGGTGAGTAGACGCAAAGAATATCAAAGACGCGGCAAAAGCGGAAACGAGCAGTTTTTTCGCGGTCTCACCCTTGACAGTCGTCAGGTTTATCGCCGAAAGATAGAAGAGAAACGCGACCGACGCGTAGGTGTACTGAAAACCTATGTCGTACTGATACTTATATTCGGTCATAAAGTTAATAAGGATCATGGGAAGGAGGAGTATCACCCCGGACGGCTTTTTGATCGCGAACGGGATAAACGCCAGAGGACACGTCATAAACAGCAGAAATTCGAGCTTTTCCGCTTTCATCAGCTGAGTCAGAAGGTACGACGGATTTTTGATCAGATTTATGACGACGGAATAGATACTTCCGTCTTTTTCAAAGATATAGTTTCCGTAGCGGTACGCCATTATGCCCTCGCCGTTAGCCGAAAGATACGACGTCACAAAGAGAAAGTATGCCGCGGCAAGCATCATAAGGGCGAGACCTCTGCGTTTTCCTTTTCCGGAGAAAAGGAAATAAAGTCCGATGAAGAATATATACACCGGCGCGTCTTCTTTTACGAGGCAGACCGCGAGAGCGAAAACTCCGGACGCTATAAGAGAGGAAACTTTCGCGTCTTTTTCAAGAAAATAAAACAGCCAGAGGAGCAGGGGAGCGAGAAAGCAGTTTTCGTGGAAATAATACAGGTTCGCTCCGATCAGTACCGGGTGGAGCGCGTACGCGGCGCAGAGGGCGACCGTTTTTTTATTCGAGAGACCGAGACGCTTGGAGAGCAGGAAAAGCGGTATGGCTCCCGATCCCACCGCGAGCGCCTGGAACATAAGCAACGTTACGGGAGAGGGGATCAGCGCGTAGAACGGAAGTGCAAGATACATTATCGGCGAAAAATGCACCGCAAAATGCGACAGCAGACCGTCCCGTTCGCAGGTCGTCATCGGGCTGAGGTCTTTTTTCATATAGTGGAACATCTGCGCGAAGATGCCGAAGTCGAAATTCGGAGTCAGGTGCGACAGATATTTATAAGAGGTCAGAAGTCCTACAAAAAGCGTAAAGAAGAGCGCGCACAGACCGACGATCACCCACGCCGCTTTGTCTCCTATTTTCGGAAAGGCGATCTTTTTTGAAAAATAGAACACAAATCCCGCCATAACTCCCGCCGAAACGAGAGCGAGATATATCCCTTTATAGTCTGTATTCTGCATATTGACGGAAAACAGAAGGACCAGCAGCACCGCAAGGCAGATATAAGGATCGAACTTCTTGTCGAGCAGTATTATGCTGAACGCTGAAAGCGCTGCGAACGAGATCAAATGCATTGGAAGCGATACTTCGGAAAAATACTCAGCCGAAGTAAAAGCGTTTCCGCTGACGGTCATCTCGACAAGTGACACGAACAGCAGACAGTAGATCAGCTTTACGATCAATTCCTCGAATTTCAGATTTTTTACTTTTTCTATGTAACGCATATTCTCTCTCCGTTTTTTTATATAAGACGGAAAAAACGTCTGTTTGTTCCTCAAAATAACGGCAGACGGCTTTTTCTCTGCTTTTAATATAGCATTGAAGAAGCCGTCTGTCAATGTTTTATTTTTTCTTTCCTTTCGATCTGCGGTCAAGGCTTTCCTTTTTTCCGGAAAGGTTTGACGTCTCTGCGTTCAAAAGCTCCGAAAGACTTTCGGATTCAAGGTCGTTCTGCGGAAGAGTGTTTGAAAAACCCGTAGCTTCGTTGACTGACGCGACAGGAGAATCGAACATGGCTTTTTCAAGACGGCGGTTGACCTCGAGAATTCTGTTTTTCTTTTTCATTTCATCCCTTCTTTCCGGTGTTTATTATTCCCCCGCAAAAGCCGACATAAACACAAATCGAAAAAAAGCAAAAAGAAGTTATACGTGATGGGTGGCTCTTATTTGTATTTTTGGCAATTTATTTTGTATAAGTTTTACTCTTTTATTAGGCTCGGTTGACAATAATACAAATAATATGATATTATGTTTTTCAAAGGGAGAGTGATTATAATGATCAAATTCGGTACCGGCGGTTGGAGAGCCGTTATAGGAGACGAATTCGTTAAAGAGAACATTTGCAAAGTGGGTCAGGGCGTTGCCGAGCTTGCGAGATCGCAGGGAAAAACGGACAAACCCGTTATAATCGGATACGACAGACGTTTTCTTTCCGACTCCGCGGCAAAATGGCTTGCCGAAGTCCTTTCGGGAAACGGGATCAAGGTCTTGTTCATGAACAGATCCGTACCCACTCCGCTCGTAATGCACACCGTACAGAAACAGGGATTGCATTACGGACTCGAAGTCACAGCTTCCCATAACCCGAGCGAATACAACGGTATCAAACTCATCATTGAAGAGGGGCGCGACGCGTCCGTTGAGATAACGAACGAGCTTGAAAGGCTCATTTCCGAAGTGACGGAGGTCAAGTCCGAGCCGTTTGCCGAGGGACTTGAAAACGGAGACGAAAAAAAAAAAAAAAATCCCTTCAATAATTTTATCGACGATATTATGCGTGTAATAGACATCGACGCTATCCGCGAGAGAGGACCCCGCATACTGTTCGACCCGATGCACGGCTCCGGAACGTATCCGCTTATGGTCATCCTCTTTTCCGCAAGGTGTACGCTCGACGTTATCAATATCAACAGAGACGCGTATTTCGGCGGTATCATGCCTGCGCCTTCCCAGGCGGGACTCAATAAGCTGACGAATATGGTACTCAGCGACAAATACGATCTCGGTATCGCCGTTGACGGCGACGGAGACAGGCTCGGTATCATCGACAGCGACGGAACGTACGTTTCCGCTAACGACATCCTTTGTATGCTGTATTATTATCTGCATAAATACAAGGGCTGGAAGGGTCCGGTCGTTCGCAATCTCGCTACTACTCACATGCTCGACGCAATCGCGAAGGATTTCGGCGAAGAGTGCTACGAAGTCCCGGTCGGATTCAAATACATATCAGCTAAGATCAACGAGACCGACGCCGTTCTCGGGGGAGAGTCTTCCGGCGGTCTGACCGTGAGAGGTCACATCAACGGCAAGGACAGTATCTACGCGGCGACTTTGTTCGTAGAGATGCTTTGCAAGACCGGTATGACGGCAAGTCAGCTCAAAAACAAGCTGACCGAACAATACGGCTCGTTCAAAATGGTGGAGAAGAACGTTCGCTTCGAGCCGGAATATAAGGAAACGATCAAAAAGATCGTCTTCGAGGAGAAACGTCTGCCCGAGTTCGGACGTGAGATCGAAAAGATCTCGTTCCTTGACGGATGCAAGGTCTATTTCAAGGACGGCGGCTTCATCATCTGCCGTTTCTCCGGTACCGAGCCTCTGCTCCGTATCTTCGCCGAGAGCGACACCGAGGAAAAGGCGGAAAAGTCCATCAAGGCGTTCTCGGATTTCCTCGGACTGTAACGTTCAGCTCGGTCTTTTGACCGGACAGGTTTTATAAAAAATACGCCCCTGACTCCACGGTGAATTGCCGTAAATACGAGTCGGGGGCGTTTTTTTCGGACGCTCTTGAAGAAAGCCGAACAACGGGAGGAGCTTTTAACTATTGATACATATTTTGAGCAAATAAACCGTTTGCCCGGTTCCGTAGTCACGTTATTCGGATCGAATATTGTTTCCCTTATGTATTAGCGCCCCCAAAAGAAACTTTCGGGGGCGCGGATCATAAGATCAAAGCCGGGCGCGTATTTTATTTCACTTCAAAATCGTACTGAGCCAGAGTCTTTTTTCCTATCCCTATTTCGACGTCGACAGAGAAGTGATATTTGCCTTTTGCAAGAGAAGAATAATCGAGATCGAAGTCGAGACTGCTGAGGTGATAGCGTTTGACGTTCGGGAAGTCTATCGTTTTCATAACTTCCTTTCCGTCGGGACCTGTTATCGTGCAACTGACGCTCATCAGGTTGTAGTTGCTGTAAACGATACCCTTGAGCTTCTTTGCGGAAGCAAGCGCGTCCGCGTCGGTAGTGGGCGAGCAGTAGACTTTTGCTTTGACGTCGGCGTCTTTCGCGTAATCCTCGACAGTCATGGGGACGAATTTATCTTCGTAAAGCTTAGAGAAAGAGTACTCGTGTCTGACCCACCAGGTAGTGCGTTCGGCGGTTGTCTGATCCCAGGCGTTCGTCTGCTCAACGGTCGTGACTTTGCTCTGATCATAATTGATGGAACCGCTGCTCGTATAAACGACGGTCGGTTTTTCGACGACTATTCTCATATGTCCCGCGTCGCTCTTTATGCTGTGCTTTGCGGTAAGATCGCCTATGTCGAGCAGAGCGTAATACTGAGCCATGTCGCCGATGGGTGTATTTTCGATGACTTCAAGGGAGTCGTGAGCGCTTTTGCCGTCCCACTCGCCGAGGGGAACGATTCCGGTGTTGCCGACAGGGAAAAGATCGGAAGTGTCTTTATAGTTTACCGAGGGGCAGACCTGAACGAGAGATGCGTAGACCGCGTCGTAGCAGACGTTGCCTACGGCTCCGACGTTCGTCATATCGCCGACGTAATTCTTCTTTTCATCAATGAAGTTTTTGAACTGCTGGAGCGTTCCGCGCATATTGCCGCTAAACGGAAGTCCGTAGTAGGTCGTGCCGTGATCGTAAACGAGGTTGTATTTCCAATGCTGATACTGTCCCTCGAGCATGAACGTACGCGTCGGGATCCATTCGATCGTCGCCATTTCGGTCATATAATCCACGACCGCCTGACGTCTGTCGCCCGGATAAGCGAACATGCTGTCATCAAGATCGGCTTCTGTCGGCTCATAGCCGTAATTTACCGTTCCGCTTTTCGTCTCTTCCTGTTCTCCGGATGATCCGCCTGACGAACATGCTGCGAGAGTCAGGACCGTCAAAAGCGCGAGAATGAGAAAAATCATTTTTTTCATGATGATACCGCCTTTTGTCTGTTTCGGTTTTTACTTTAGGTATTATAGCACATTTTTTTCCTTTCGTAAAGGGTATTTTGTAAATAATTACTTCGTTCGCTCCTTTTTTACGGACGTTTGATAAAAAAACACCCGAGCGCGTTTGCCCGACCGTGATAAGGCAGTAATTTGAAAACATGAAAAAGCAACTGAATTAGCGCGGTAAAGGCAAGAGAAATACCGAGATTACAGAAATGTAGTCCCGGTATTTTTCTATTTTCGCACATTCGTATTATCTGCCGCTTTGCGCTACAATGTAGGCAAAAGGAGGCGAAAACGCTATGAAATATACAAAACAGCCGAAAAGGCACATCGTTCTGGACGACTTTGAATGGAGAGCGCTTGTAAAAGGGATCAACGAATACCGAAAGCAAGTCATCGACGAAAACGGGTGTGTCGAGGTCGTGAATGAACTTCTGCTCAAGATCGTCGACGCGCCGACAAAGAAAATCAAAGTTATGGAGGTATCGAAATGAAGGACGATTTTATCAGTAAGATCGGAGTTTATGGTCAGATGCACTATCGTTATCTGAGGGAAAACAAGCCGTCGGTCGTCAACGTGATGCGAATGAAAGGCACACTGAGGTCGTATCTCGAAGAGGTCAATGCGGACGCTGAGAATATGCTTGCCCGGTTGGAAACCGAAATGGCAAAGAGCGAGGGCGTGACCGAAGCGTTGAAACGGCAGGATCAAATGACGTGGTTTCAGCGGAAAAACAACATCCGCTCCCGCGCGATGGAGATCGTACAGCGGGAGATGATATTCGTATGACGGTACTGGAAGACCTCTGGTACGGTAATATCGACCCGCACGAGGCAATACTGACGGAAAGTAAGCGATACAAGCATCTACTGTCCCTTATGGCAAGAAACCGGGACGAATTGAACGAAACGCTCACAGACAAGCAATCGGAAACGCTCGAAAAGTATGACTCGGCTGTCAATGAAATGAACTCCCTCGCCGAAGTCGAAGCGTTCTCCTACGGTTTTCGGCTTGGCGTCCGGTTGATGATTGAAATTAAGGAAGGAATATAACAAATCCGTTTTATAATAACTGCCCCCACTTTTGTGTGAACACGGGGCAGTTATTTGACTATTTTATTATTTTCGAAAATGAGATCATCGAACAAATAATTCTCAGCTGTCTGACAGTGAATGACTGCATCATTTATTCCGATATTTCTTTGAAAATTAATTCGAAAACAGATTGAAAAATTCAATTTTTTATGTTATAATATCAATCACGGAGGATGAAATGCGATGGAAAAGACATACACTTTTTCTTATGATCGATTATGGCACAGGCTGATCGATTTGAAAATGAGGAAAAAGGATCTGATGAAAATGGCGCATTTGACGACCAACGCGATTGCCAATATGGGAAAAGGAAGATCGGTGAGCCTTGAAACACTTGCGCGAGTATGTACTGTTCTTGATTGCGAGCTTTCCGATTTGGTCGAGGTCATGGAAACAAACGTTGATGCAGGAAATAATGAATTAACCCGGGATTAAGGAGATTCGGATCGTGCCTAATTTCACAAAAAACGCAATAAAGCAGGCGTTTATCAAACTGCTTGAGGAAAAACCGTACAACGAGATTACAATAAAAGATATCGTTGGAGAATGCGGGATTAATCGCAACTCGTTTTACTATCATTTTCAGGATTTGCCCGCACTACTTGAAGAAATTATCCGGGAAAGCGTTGACGGTATTATTAAGAAATACCCTTCGTTTTCTTCGCTTGAGGAATGTATCCTTGTAGCTGTGGAGTTTGCCGAAAGCAACAAGCGCGCGATCCTTCATATTTACAGATCGGTCGACAGGGATATATTTGAGCGTTATCTTTGGAAAACCTGCGATTATGCCGTAAGAAAATACGGCGATACAGTATTCTGCGACAGGAAAGTCAACGAATCGGACAAAAACATTATGCTTCAATACTACAAATGCGAGTGTTTCGGTCAAATCATGGCGTGGATGGAAAGCGGTATGAAAGACGATATCAGGACAACGTTCCACAGGCTTTGCGTCCTTAAGCAGGGTCACGCCGAGGAAATGATCGTCAGAAGTCAACAATAACACATAAATACATACAATACTTCAGGTGCGTTTGAAACGCACCTTTTTTGTTTATGAATTGCTCGCGTATCACCGAAGTGACTGTTTTTTAGGCACGGCTGCAATCCGTGTCTGTTTTTTATACATTTGCTCTCGCCGTGTACGGTTTTCAGACATCCGGCGGTATGTCGCCCATTTTCAAAACGTCGTCCCGGCGTTATACTTATCATCGAAATCAAGTCCGGACACCCGCGACTTCTGCCGGGATGTGACAGGAGGTATTAAATATATGAAAATGCGCTCAACAACTCCGATGCGCGTAGCCAAGATCGGTTATGTGATCATGTCGGTCGTGTTTTGCGTCGTCGGTATCCTTTTTATGGTATGGTCTGACGTTTCCACAGTCGCGCTGGGTTATGCGCTTGGCGGAGCTATGATCGTATTCGGCATTATCAAAATGGTTGGATATTTCTCAAAAGATCTTTTCCGGCTGGCGTTCCAATACGATCTTGAACTCGGTATCGTGCTGACGGTGCTCGGCATAATCGTGCTGGCAAAACCGTTCGATGTTATGAACTTTATTTTTATCGCAATGGGGATAGCGATACTGACCGATTCGCTTTTTAAGGCGAGGATCGCATACGACGCCAAACGCTTCGGAATCACGGTATGGTGGATGATACTGGCGCTCGCCATAATATCCGGTGTCATCGGCGTTATGCTTACTATCCGTCCGTGGGAAAGCGCCAGAATGCTGACGGTCCTGCTCGGAATATCGCTTTTGTCGGACGGCGTACTGAACCTTTGCGTGGCCATCAGCACGGTAAAGATCATAAAAAACCAATATCCGGACGTGATAGAGGCAGATTATTGTGAAATGGAGGATGAAACAAAGTGAAAGTTTCAAGAGCGGTCGTTAAATACCGCATCCCGATCCTGATTGTTACCGTATTGCTTTTGATACCGGCAACCATCGGATATCTGGGAACAAGAGTCAACTATGATATGCTCGATTATCTTCCGACCGATATGGATACCGTCGTCGGGCAGAACGTGTTGATGGATGAATTCGGAAAGGGCGCGTTTTCCTTTATTATTGTGGAAGATATGCCGGCAAAGGACGTTGCGGCGCTCAAGTTGAAAATAGAAAATATTCCTCACGTTGAAACTGTGGTGTGGTACAACACGCTTGCCGATCTGTCAGTTCCTATGGAACTGCTTCCCGATAAAATCTATAATGCCTTTAATTCGGAAAACGCAACGATGATGGCGGTGTTCTTCGACAGCTCGACTTCGGCGGACGTCACGATGGACGCCATTCGCGAGATACGTTCCGTCGCCGGTAAGCAATGCTTCGTTTCGGGAATGTCGGCACTTGTGACGGATCTTAAGGATCTCTGCGAAAAAGAGGAGCCGATCTACGTCGCTATCGCGGTTGTTTTGGCGCTTGTCGCCATGCTCGTGTTTCTCGACAGCTGGCTCGTACCGTTTGTGTTTCTTTTGTCGATAGGGATGATGATCCTCCTCAATCTCGGAACGAACTATTTTCTCGGTGAGATCTCTTATATTACAAAGGCGTTGTCAGCCGTTCTGCAGCTTGCTGTTACGATGGATTATTCAATATTTCTCTGGCACAATTACAACGAGCAGCTTGAAAAATACGACGATAAAAACGAGGCGATGGCAGTCGCCATTCACAACACTTTTACAAGCGTACTCGGAAGCTCTGTCACGACCGTTGCCGGTTTTATTGCGCTCTGTTTTATGTCTTTTACAATGGGGCGCGATCTCGGCATCGTTATGGCGAAGGGCGTATTGCTCGGCGTTATCGGCTGCGTAACGGTTCTGCCCGCGCTGATCCTCGTTTTTGATAAGCCCCTTCGAAAAACGAAGCACCGTTCTCTGATACCCGATATGAAAAAGTTTGCCGGCGGCGTGGTAAAGGTCTTTCCGATATTTCTTATCATATTCGCGCTGCTGATTCCGCCGGCTTATTACGGATACAGCAAGACGAACTCCGAAGTGTATTACGATATGGGGGAATGTCTTCCGCAGGATATGGAATATGTAATCGCAAACAGCAAACTGCGTGAGGAATTTGACGTTGCAAGCACACACATGCTGCTTGTAAACGCGGATGCTTCCCCGAAAGCCGTTCGTTCCATGATCAATGAAATGGAGAAGGTCGACGGTGTGAAATATGTGCTCGGACTGAAATCTGTCATAGGCTCGGCAGTCCCCGAGGATATTCTTCCGGAATCGATCACATCCATATTAAAGAGCGATAAATGGGAACTGCTGCTCATCAACTCCGAATATAAGGTGGCAAGCGACGAGGTGAACGGTCAGATCAACGCTTTGAACACTATACTAAAGAAATACGATAACGGCGGGATGCTCATCGGTGAAGCGCCGTGTATGAAGGATATGATCGAAACGACCGACCACGACTTCCGGGTGGTGAATATGATATCGATCATTGCGATATTCGTCATCATCGCACTTGTGGAAAAGAGTCTGTCTCTTCCGTTTATCCTGATCGCCGTCATAGAGATTGCAATATTCATCAATCTCGGACTACCTCACTATTTAGGGCAGAGTCTGCCGTTCATCGCTCCGATCTGCATCAGCACGATCCAACTCGGCGCAACGGTGGATTACGCGATCCTTATGACGACGCGCTATAAAGCGGAACGTATCGGCGGAGCGGATAAAAAGAACGCCGTACACACGGCTCTTTCCACGTCGATCCCGTCGATCATCGTGTCCGGTATGGGGCTGTTCGCGGCTACATTCGGGGTTGCCGTCTATTCCAATATAGATATTGTCAGTTCAATGTGTATGCTTCTTGCGAGAGGCGCCGTCATCAGCATGCTGATGGTAATCCTCGTCCTGCCGGCGTTGCTTATGCTTTGCGATAAGGTCGTATGCAAAACAACGATCGGTATGGCGCATATCAATAATAAAAAAAACAAAACGGAGGTTGTTTCAAATGAAGAATAATATTTTCAAGATCATGTCGTTCTGCCTGTGTGCGGTTCTACTCTTCGGAGCGGTCGGCGGCGCGGTATTTGCGTTGAACAACACCGCAAAGAAAAACGAAGATGACGCTGATCCAAAAATCCAAGCGACAGTATCAGAAAAAGTCGAAGCAACAAAAGATGAGACCGTGTATGTGATTGCAGGCGCAGATGGGACAGTCAAAAAAATAATCGTCAGCGATTGGATCAAAAACACTCTCGGAAGCGCCGCCTTGTCCGATAAGTCCGAACTTGAAAATATCGTGAACGTAAAAGGCGACGAGAGTTTTTCGATGGGCGGAGATAAAACCGCCGTCTGGGACGCCTCCGGAAACGATATCTACTATCAGGGAAATATCAATAAAGAGCTTCCCGTAACGATCAGCGTCACCTATATGCTTGACGGCAAGTCTGTCACTCCCGACGAGCTGAAGGGCAAAAACGGAAAAGTCACGATCCGTTTCGATTATACGAATCAGCAGTATGAAACGGTGGATATCGACGGAAAACGTGAGAAAATATACGTTCCGTTCGCCATGCTGACCGGGATGATACTCGATAACGATGTTTTCACAAACGTCGAGGTGACGAACGGTAAGCTTATCAACGACGGTTCAAGGACCGTTGTTGCCGGAATCGCGTTTCCCGGACTTCAGGAGGATCTCGGCATCGATCGTAAAAAGTTCGAGATCCCGGACTACGTCGAAATAACCGCCGATGCAAAGGATTTTTCACTCGGTATGACCGTGACTGTCGCAACAAACGAACTGTTCAATGCTTTTGACACTGAAAAGCTCGACGGTATCGACGATCTGACCGGGAAACTCGATGAGTTGACAGGCGCTATGGATCAACTGCTTGACGGTTCGTCTCAGCTTTATGACGGTCTCTGTACGCTGCTTGACAAATCCGGCGAGCTTGTCGACGGTATTGAAAAACTCGCGGACGGAGCAAGAGAACTGAAAGACGGCGCGGCGGCGCTTGACGACGGTGCGGAGCAGCTTCAAAGCGGAGCCAAAACGCTGTCCGAAGGGTTAGATACCATCGCTTCAAACAATGACGCTTTGAATAACGGCGCAAAGCAGGTTTTTGATACGCTCCTTTCTACCGCGAGAACACAACTCATTTCCGCCGGGCTTGAAGTACCGGAGATGACTGTATCAAATTATGCCGAAATATTAAACTCCGTCATCGCCTCGCTTGATGAAACCAAGGTGTATGAAACCGCACTTAATACGGTGACCGCCGCTGTGGAAGAAAAACGGGAATATATCGAATCGCAGGTCACAGCCGCCGTAAGAGCAGAAGTGGAAAAAGGCGTGATCGCCGCTGTAAAAGCTGAAATCGAAGCGAAAGTCGTCGAGGCAGTTCGCGCCGAGGTGACAGACAAGGTAACCGCCGCGGTGCGATCCGAAATCGAAGCGAAAGTCACGGAAGCCATCCGGTCGGAAGTTGAAGCAAAGGTCACCGCGTCTGTAAGAGAATCCATTGCGGAAAAGGTGATCTATGCCGCAACGGGAATGGACACCGCGTCGTATTACGCTGCGGTCGCAGCGGGTCTGGTCGACGAGACAACCCAAGCCGCCGTAAACGCAGCCATTGAAGCACAGATGCAAAGCGCTGAAGTTCAGGCGCTCATCGAGCAGAATTTGAACGCACAAATGCAGAGCGAGCAGGTAAAAGCGCTGATCACTTCCAATACGGATACACAGATGCAAAGCGACGAGGCTATAGCGGCGATCGCCGCAAATACCGACGCGCAGATGCAAAGCGATGAAGTAAAAGCGCTGATCGGTTCAAACGTTGATTCCCAAATGCAAAGTGATGAAGTAAAAACAATTATCGACGCCAATGTGTCGGAGCAGATGGCAAAGGATGAAATCAAGGCGCTTATCGCGCAGAATACGGAAGCGCAGGTCAAAAAGGCGATATCCGAAGCTATGACAGGCGAGGAAGTTCAAAGCAAGCTTACCGCCGCATCCGAAGGCGTAAAGCAAGTCATTTCGCTGAAAATGTCGCTTGACAGTTACAATTCGTTTTATCTGGGATTGCAATCTTACACCGCGGGCGTTGCAGAGGCGGCGGCAGGAGCAGCATCGCTGAGCACGGGAGCGTCCGATCTGAAAAGCGGTACGGCGCGGCTTACCTCGGGAGCATACGAACTTTATTACGGCATCCTCACGCTGAAAAACGGAATGCCGACGCTTGTCGACGGTATCACAAAACTGCGCGACGGATCGATGAAGCTCTCGGACGGGCTGAAAGAATTCAACGAGAAAGGCGTACAAAAGCTCGTAGACACCGTTGACAGAGACATCGGCGGTCTGATCGACCGTATTAAGGTAATGTCGGATGTATCAAAAAACTATCGGAATTTCTCCGGACTTGCCGATGACATGGACGGAAAAGTCAAGTTCATCTACCGCACGGACGGTATAGAATAAAATCAAAGGAGGTCATAAATGTTTGAAAAAGTAAATCCGGCTCATCCGGACAAAATTGCAGATCGGATTGCGGGAGCTATGGTAGATCTTGCTTACAAAAAAGAAAAAGATCCCAGGATCGCAGTTGAGGTTTTGATCGGTCACGGCTCATGCCGTATTATTTCCGAAACCTCCGTACACATTTCATACGGAGAAGTCGCGTCTGCGGTCGAACGGATTGCAGGTCAGGTCCATATCGACTATTGCGAAGTGCCTCAGGATAGGTATTTGGCGGAAAATCAAAAAAACGGTTTCAGATGCGGCGATAACGGTATCTTCCGCGGAGTACCGGTAACAGAGGAACAGATAAACCTTACCCGGATCGCTTCATATCTATATGAAAAATACGGGTCCGACGGAAAATATATTATTTCTGACGACAGATCGATTATTTGTCAGAGCAACGCGGACACCTCCGAGATCGCATTAAAATATCCCGGCGCGGAAATCAATCCTCTGGGAAACTGGAGCGGCGGCTCGGACGTAGACTGCGGTGCTACCAACCGCAAACTCGGTTCCGACATGGGAGACGCCGTCACCGGAGGCGGACTTCACGGGAAGGATTTATCAAAGGCGGACGTGAGTCTGAATATTTGCGCATATCTTTCGGCAAAAGAGTGCGGTCACCCCGTGGAATACATCTGCGCCATCGGCGACAGCAAGGTGAACGGAATCCCTTACAGCGAATACGTTGAAATTGCACGCGAGTACATTTCCGAAATCGGCGGTTTTGAAAAATTTGCCGAATGGGGATTGATCCGCGGAAATGAAATAAAAACATAAAGGAGGCAACCAAATGGATACATCGGGAAAGATGTTCAGACACGGCGTACTGAGAGCGCTTGATTACGTCGGCAAGGATCCGGACAAAAATCTGCCGAAGCTGATGAAATGGGTGGACCGTTTTGCCGGAAACGGAGAAAACAGTATGGAATCACAGCGCGCGGTGTTCAGAAAACTGATCAACGATCCTAACGACAGTATGCACAAGCTCGTTTGGAGCATCTGGGAGGATATTGACGGAAACGTGGTAAAGACCATGTTTGAAAACTTCCTTCTGAACGCGGTCCTGACCGGATGGCAGAAAGAACAACAGTTGAGAGCGAGTCTGAACTGCAACGTTCCGTGGGCGATCCTTATGGATCCGACGTCCGCCTGCAATCTTCACTGTACGGGTTGCTGGGCGGCGGAATACGGAAACAAACTCAATCTTACGTTTGAAGAAATGGATTCCGTAATAAAACAAGGTAAAGACCTCGGCATATATTTTTACATTTTCACGGGAGGCGAACCGCTTGTCAGAAAAGACGATCTTATACAGCTGTGCCTGATTCACGACGATTGTATATTCATGACGTTTACAAACGGCACTCTGATCGATGAATATTTCGCCGATCAACTGCTTGAACTCGGAAATTTCATGCCGGTAATCAGCGTGGAAGGCTTTGAAGAAGCGACCGATTCACGCCGCGGGAGCGGTACGTACAAAAAAGCAGTCCGCGCTATGCGTCTGCTGAAAGAAAAACGTCTTCCGTTCGGCGTCAGCTGCTGTTATACGAGACGTAATATCGACTCGATATCCTCCGACGACTTTTTCGATCAGATGGTCGAGTGGGGCGCGAAATTCGCGTGGTACTTCCACTATATGCCGGTAGGAAACGACGCGGTGCCGGAACTGATGCCGACGCCGGAACAGCGGGAATACATGTATCACAAGATCCGCGAGGCGCGCGCAACGAAACCTATATTCGCAATGGATTTTCAGAATGACGGAGAATACGTTGACGGCTGTGTCGCCGGCGGCAGACGGTATTTCCACATCAATGCAAACGGAGACGCCGATCCCTGCGTGTTCATTCATTACTCCGATTCGAATATCAAAGAAAAAACGCTGCTTGAAATCCTGCAGTCGCCGTTATTTATGGCGTATCACGACGGTCAGCCGTTTAACGACAATCATCTTCGCCCCTGTCCCATGCTTGAAAATCCCGAGAAACTAAGGGAGATCATTTCAAAAACAGGGGCAAAGTCGACAGATCCGGAATCTCCGGAGAGCGCCGACCACCTTTGCGACAAATGCGTATGTTACGCGAAAAACTGGAAACCGACCGCCGATAAACTTTGGTCTGATTCAAGGCGGATGAAGGTCAAAAGCTCTGTCGGCGATCCGTAATAACAGTGATGACGAACGGGGGACGGCAGATGGCATTATTTGAAAGCGGCAGCCCCGCACTTGAAAAACTGTTGCTGTCACAACTGTCAAGGCAGAAGATAAAACAGTTTGTCGGATATTATGCACAGCCGTATAAAGAACTGATGGCTTATTACAGATGCGCTATGATGTCTGTTGAGACAAAATTCAACGTCCTGAACGAAGAACTGTCGCTTCAATATGACAGAAATCCGATCGAAACAGTAAAAACGCGTCTTAAAACTCCTGAAAGCGTTCTTGAAAAAACTAGCCGAAAAGGATTTCCGCTGACTGTCGACAGTATCGAAGAAAACATCAACGATATTGCGGGAGTCCGCGTTATCACATCCTTTGTATCGGATATTTACACACTTACGGACGCTTTTTTGAAACAGGACGATATCCGGTTGATCGAGAAAAAAGATTACATAAAAGAGCCCAAAAGCAACGGATACAGAAGTCTTCATCTGATCGTCGGCGTTCCGATCTTCCTGCGCAGCGAAAAGAAGATCATGAAGGTCGAGGTGCAGTTTCGGACGATCTCCATGGACTTTTGGGCCAGC
>CACZZA010000014.1 GCA_902785485.1 uncultured Ruminococcus sp.
CATGCCCGAAGGGCGCATCATTCGGCGCAGCCGTACATCACGTTCCGCTGTCAGCGGAACACATCGTTCGCCGAGTGTCCTTAAGAACACTCGGCGTTTCCGGGCGTTTTTTCTGTTATTATAGATCCACACATTCGATTTATTTCTTGTTATCGCCTACAATATAGGAAATAATGATTTGAAATACACATAATAAACGGACGGCGGCGGGAAATCCCCGCCGCCGTATTGCTTACTTGGATCTTATTTCTTCCGTACGATAGATGAATTTGACCTGACCTCCCATATCATCGCTGATGCCGGAGAAATTTCGGTAATTCTTTGATACGTCTATCGTTGCCTTCAAGCGAGTAACAATACCTTTCATATCGTTGTCCGCAAGCTCAATGATCTTTTGAACGCCTTCCTCGTTGAACTTTTTCAGTCCGTCACTTAACTGCATTGCTCCGTTTTTCAGCTGAGATACGCCGTCAACTAAAGCAGGGGCTCCGTTTTTTAACTGCAGGATACCATCGAAAAGTGCAGCGGCTCCGGCTTTGAGCTGAGCCGTGCCATCCTTAAGATCTGAGGCTCCTGAAGCAAGAGATGAGGCCCCGTCTGCGGCAGAGGCAACACCGTTTGTATAAGTCAAAAGTCCGAGATAGAATGCATTGTAGCTGTCAAGAGAGGTCTTCAGAGAAATGATCGATTTTGCGCCTTCGGATGCAGCCGCAAGCTTTGCTTTGACTTCATCGGAAGCCATGTTTTCGGAAATTGCCTGTTTTACCTGCAATTCAACATTATCCGCAACCGTTTTCTGAATTGCTTCGGTCTGCATCTGCGCGTCGGTGTTTGCTTTTACGGTCGCCTTGATTTCGTCACTTTCCATTTTTGCCGTGATATTGGATTCGATCAGCGCATTAACTTCATTTGTCTGCATCTGCGCTTCAATTGCAGCGGAAATGGAATTCTGCGTTTCTGCGGGGATCATTCCTGCGGAAACGGCAGCTTCGTAATCGGATCTGCTCATTCCGGCAGCGGCAACGATCACTTGCTCAGAAACCTGCTCGCGCACGGCGGCGGTCACACCTGCCGCAACCTGTTCACGAACGGCGGCGGTCACTCCGGCAGCCACTTGTTCACGAACGGCAGCCGTAACCTTTTCTGCGATAAGCGGTCTGTTGTTCTCCACGGCGGCAGTGACCTGCGCGAGCGCCCGGTTATATACAGAGGTTTCGTCAAGAGAATCGATCACACCGGTCAACACTTGAGCGTAATTATCAACGGTAAGAGCGGGAACCGAAATGCCGCCGGCTTTGATCTGCGCTTCTGCGGTAGAAAGCAAGGTTTCAAAAACTTGCTTGGCTCCGCCGTTGAGCGTGTCATTGTTACCTTTCAAAGTATTAAGACCGCCGGCCAGTTCTGCAGCGCCTGCCTTCAACTGTCCTGCGCCGTCATCAACGGAAACAGCGCCGTCTTTCAAAGCTTTCGCACCGTCAGCAAGCCGGTCGATCCCGGATACAAGCTCTTTCGATTTGTCAAGCAGTGTAGTAAGTCCGCCATAGAGCGCTGACGATCCGTCAAGCAACTGCTTCATTCCGTCGGAAAGTTCTCCTATGGAACCTGTCAGGCCGTCGACAGAATCAAGCTTTGATGTATTAAAGTTATTGAACAGTTCATTGGTGGCAAACGTAACGGTCATTCCAAAACTGAAGTCGGAAGCGTCCGCAGTGATTTCCACGTAATCGGGAATGTTAAGTTTGTCTTTGCTGATGCCGAGATTTTCCTGTAATCCGGGAAGCGCGATTCCCACGACTGCCGTGCGATCGCCGTCGTTGATGATCTTACCGTTTGTTACTTCAACATTGCGGAAATGCTCGTTATCAAGAAGCATACCCGTGAGCATCGCAAAAGGAACATAGATCTTTTCTTCTTTACCGTCGATTTTTACCGTTTCATACTGTCTGTTATCGTAATCAAACCGAATGCTTACTTTGCCGGTCTTACCCGCGATCTCATCGGCGGAAACTTTCTTGCCATCGAGCGTGTAGGTGACAGTCATGCCTACGGGCAGTTCTTTTTCAATATTGCCCCGATAGTAAATATCGTTGCCTTGCGCATCCCAAACCTTGGCGTTTCCGCTGATCGTGTAGGACTCATTGCCCTTTACGTTTTCAATATCGGAAAGCCCGGTGGAATCGGTAATGGAAGCAGCGCCTAAAGCATTTTTTATCCAGTCGCTTACAATAATTTTCTGAACAGAACCGTCGGCTCCTGCCAAGACATACACAGTTTCATCTTTCGTTGAGTCTTTATCTGTATTGGCGGTGGTTGTTGCTGTGACCGCATCTTTTTTTGGCTCTTCGGTTTTATCGTTTGTCAGGGCAAACACCGTAATGACACTCGAAAGGCATAAAACGGCGCATAAGATAATTGCCGTTATTTTGAATGATGGCTTATTCATTGTTAGATACCTCCGTTTTTATAGATTTTATTTTAGTCATACCGAGAGTTGTTTTACAGATGATTTTATCAAACAGCATAAACAACGCCGGCAGAACGAAGATGACAAGGAGCATACTGATAATAGCTCCTCTTGCCATGAGCATACACATTGAACTGATGATTTCGATGTCCGAATAAAGCGCAACACCGAATGTTGCCGCAAACAGGCCCATACCGGAAACGATGATGGACGGAATGGACGTATAGAGGGCCGTCCAAACGGCATTTTTCTTATCTCTGCCCGCAATTCGTTCCGCTTTATAACGTGTAGTCATCAGAATTGCATAGTCGACGGTAGCGCCGAGCTGAATCGTGCTGATACATATTGGGGTGATAAACGCCATACTCTGACCGAGATAATGCGGCAGACCGAGATTGATGAATATGCCGACTTCGATCAATATGCCGACTTCGATCACAGCGATCAGGATGAACGGGAGAGAGATACTCTTTTCCACGAGCAGAATGATGAGGAATATTGCGATAACCGATACGGCGGTAACGACGGCAAAATCGTGTCCCGTCGTTTCGATCATATCCTTCATACACGGAGCTTCGCCGATCAGCATGCCGTTTTCATCGTATTTTTTAAGGACAGTGTTAAGCTTGTCGATCTGCTCATTTACATCATCACTTGCCGCTTTGTATTCGGAGTTAATAAGTAACAGTTCCCACCGATCGCTTTCAAGAATGGATCTTAGGCTGTCGGGCAGAATTTCTTCCGGCACACGGGAGCCGACGACCGACTCAAGGCCTAAAACGTATTTCACGCCGTCAACGTCTTCCATTTCGGATATCATATTCTTGACGGATTTTGCCGGGAGCTTGCTGTCAACAAGGATCATGTGAGTAGAAGCAATATCGAAGTCCTCACGAAGTTTGGAATTGGATATTACATAGTTCATATCCTCCGGCAGGCACTCTCCCATATCGTAATACACTTCATCGTTTGCTTTGTTATATCCGTAGTAGGCAGGGGCTACGAGAATTGCAAAAATGATGAGAAACACCGGAAAAGCCTTTACAACACCCTTCGCAAATTTTCCCATGGGCGGGATGATCGAGCGATGCCTCGTTTTCTGAAGCGGTTTGTCAAGAACAAGGATCAGTGACGGCAGCACGGTTACACAGCCGATAACGCCGAGTAGGACGCCTTTTGCCATAACGATCCCGAGGTCGCGGCCTAAGGTGAAACTCATAAAGCATAGAGCTGCAAAGCCGGCGATCGTTGTAATGGAGCTTCCGACCACACTCGTAAGTGTTTCCTTGACGGCAACCGCCATTGCCTCTTTGTTGTCAGAATACTTTTCTCGCTGTTCATTGTAACTGTGCCAAAGGAAGATGGAATAGTCCATCGTCACGGCAAGCTGGAGAACGGCGGAAAGCGCTTTGGTTATGTAAGAAATCTCACCGAAGAAAATATTCGTTCCGAGGTTGAGAAGGATCATCGCGCCGATAGAGGCAAGGAACACAAAAGGAATAAGCCAACCGTCAAGGAAAGCGACCATAGCGACGCAGGCAAGCACCACGGCAAGACCTACATATATCGGTTCCTCTTTTTCACAAAGGTCACGGAGATCCACAACAAGCGCCGTCATACCGGAAACGAAACACTGTTTTCCGCAGACCGACCGGATCTCCTCCACTGCGTCCATTGTAAGTTCATCCGATGTTCCCGTATCGAAGAACACCGCCATCATTGTAGAATGATCGGAATTAAACTCCTTGAAAACCGAATCCGGCAGCAGCTCCATCGGGATGGACAGATCCGCAAGAGAATCGTACCAAAGAACTGTATCGACGTGGTCAATGGCTTCGATCTTTTCTTTCAGCTTCGCCACGTCCTTGTTTGGCATATCCTCGAATATCAGAAACGTAAAAGCGCCTTTATCAAAATCCTTCAGCAGTTCATTCTGACCGATGACCGTTTCCATATCCGACGGCAGATACGTCAGCATATCGTAGTTTACTCGTGTATTGATCATACCGATAACCGACGGTATCATAAGAATAACCGTCAGTATCAGGATCAGGATGCGGTGCTTTACTACCGCCTTTGCAAAACGCATGATCTTCACCTATCCTTTTCGAAAAAATCAATTGTATCTGTTTCAACAAAATCCGGCGCCTGGTTTTTGACAATTAAAACCGTTCTGATGACGGTATAGAGATTAAGTATCCCTTCGGAAAGAAATGAAACGCCCATTAGAATTGTCAGCACCCCTGCGCCGAACCATTAGAATTGTCAGCACCCCTGCGCCGAAGGCGGAATCAAAAACAAGCGCAACGCCTACTATGCCCGCAAGGATCGCCAGGGAAAGAATAAGCCACCAATCTTTGATGCCGAAACGTTTGGCGTCCAGCGCGATCCGAATTTTGAACAGACCGTCAAACAGGATGGCAATACCGAAAGCGGCGGCAATAAAAGCCATCAGGTTTTCGGGATGGAAAAGAACGACCGTCCCCAACACGACCATCAATATTCCGAATTCCAAATCAAATTGAAACGCCAACCGATACAGATCTTTGGAAAAATAACCGATCAATTTTACGATACCGAATACGATCGCTTACAGATCTTTGGAAAAATAACCGATCAATTTTACGATACCGAATACGATCGCTGCGATGCCGATTTCGATCCCGACGATCTTCGTTGAAATTTCCGGCAGTGCGATAAATAAAATCCCTGCTATGCAAAACAGCACCGATACCACGATGTATCCGATTTTGGCTATTTTCATCGGTGCGACAGAACGCATTTTCATGGATTACGAACCTCCTTTGATGATTCTGGAGTCAGTATAGTACTTTGCCGACGCTTTGTATACGGACAAAAAAATACCCAATGCCTGATTTTCAGGCATTGGGTATTGATTCAGCTGATTTTCAGACAGCTTACGGCTGTTTGTCTGAATTTATGTTTCTTCGCAACGTTCGATCATTTCCTTGAGCATTCCTTTTTTGATATCCATAAGTCGTACAACAGCAGAACGGATATCGTCGTTCATATCGTTCCTTAACCAGTTTGAAACGATTCCGAATCCCAAACTGGAATAATAATTTTTCATGATATTCAAATCGTTTTCTTTAATCTTATGTCCCTTTAGTACAGCGGACAGATACGTTTCGATGGCATAATCGCAAACTTTCCAAAGATACATTTCATAAATATTGCGATTTACCGAATGATAGATGTGCAAAACCGCCCGTTTTTTAGACAAGGCTGTATCAAGCACAGCTTGCAGACAATCTCCGAAATTGTCAACCGTAGGATATGTTTGGATGATCGCGGCGGCATCCTCCTCAACGACGGTTTCGATCAATTTCGGAATACTTTCGAAATAATAATAGAAAGTATTGCGATTGATCCCGCAATCAGTCACAATATCCTTGACTGTGATTTGAGAAAGCGGTCGTTCTGTCAAAAGTTTTATAAAAGAGGCTTCAATTGCTTTTTTTGTGAAGTTTGCCATTTTATTGCTCCTCCCATTTGATTTCTACGATATCCGAAATCCCGCATTGCAGAGCAATGCAGATTTTAGCAAGCGTTTCAAGTGTAACGGATTCGCCCTTACCCATTTTTGTAATAACGTTGGAAGAAAGAGAAGTTATTTTCTGAAGATCTTTCTTCATCATATGCTTATCTATCAGCAGTTTCCAAAGCCTATTGTAACTGATGTGATATAATACTTTTTCCACGATAGCACTCCAATCATAACAATTGACTATATTATATCATATAATCACTCAAAAATCAATATAAGTCACTCAAAAGTCATAATAATTCTCTTTTTTGCTATTCTCTTGCTTTGCAGATAACCGGTTCTGCCGCATCGGCGGATTATGCTGCCCCGTCCGGAATCAGGATTTTTGTCTTGGCTCCGGGCGGGGCTTTTTGCGTTTTACGGACTATAACCATTTATCTTCTTGCATTGCTTTTTGAAACTTGTCTATCGCTCCACGGTAGATGCGGTCAGCAGAAGACGGCGCGACGCCGTGTTCTCCGGCGAGGTCTATGAACGCTGTTTTTTCGAACTTGCGTTTTACTTCGGCGTAAAAGGTTTGGAAAAGGGTACGGGAAAAACCTTTCCTCAAAAGGTTTTTCCCGTATGTTTTTATATGATCTCGCCTATAAACGACACGTAGTCGAGCGTCGACAGCGCCTCTATCAATGCGTCGTGGCTCTTATATTTTTTGAGCGTCTCTTTCGTTATCGTGATGGAGATCGTGTAGACGGCGAGTCCGGAGTTGAGGTAGGCGGGGTTCGCCTCGATGTCGTCTATCTTCATCCCGATCTTGCGCAGCGTGGTTATGAAATCGTAGAGGTCGCTCCTGCTTTTTAATTCGAGGTGTATCTCAAAGTGATTGGACTTATCCTTGAGAAACTTTTCCGCGCCGGGCAACACCGAAAGGCAAAGGATGAGCAGAACGAACAGCGTCAGCGCCGCGGTATAGAAGCCCGCTCCGCACATAAGTCCGAGGAACGCGCTCGCCCAGAGAGCGACAGACGTCGTCAGTCCCTTGATCTGGTTTTTCGAGCTGAACAGCAGACTGTTCGACGCGAGTATCGCCGCTCCGATGAGCGCCGCCGCCGAGAGGAGCGGAAAAGTCAGCGTTCCGGAGCCTATGCAGAACATATCGAGAAGCATCGCGGACGAAGCTCCGACGGAAACGAGTATGAACGTACGGACACCGGCGGAATGACGTTTTCTCGCGCGCTCGCAGCCGATAAGCGCCGCAAACAAAAACGCGAGCGCGAGGCGGAATATGACCGACCACTCGTTGAGGGTCGCCGCCCATTCGCCGAGCAGCGCGGCAAGCGGATCTTTTGCGTTGAAAATGGATTCAAACATAGTAATATCTCCTTTTTGATCTTTCTATCGCCGGTTGAGGAAACGTCCGCGTTTCTGCGAGCCGAAGTATTCCTCCTCCGCGAGCTGAAGTTCGTCGAACGCCTCGGTGAAGGCGTTTTCGTTCTCTCTTTGTCTGTCGTCGTTTTCGCGTATCTCGGTCTGTATCTCGCGAAGCTGTTCGACAAGAATATCGATCTCGCTCTTTTCCGTTCCGTCTGCGTTGACGGGAGATACGTGAGTAGCCTCGTCAAGATCGGTCGAATACGAATGAGAAAGGTAGAGCGAGAGCTTCGCGCAGACGGGACCAATCAGCTCGTACAGGAAGCTCGACGACAGTATGATCGTTTGCAGACTGCCGCCTGTATCCGGTCCGAGCGACCGCACGCACAAGGCGGCAAGTCCTATCGCGACCCCTGCCTGAGGGATGAGCGCAAGTCCGAGATAGTTTCGCACCTCCCTGCTCTTTCCGGTGACAAGGCAACCGATCCACGCGCCGGAATACTTGCCCGCTATACGAACGGCAAAGTAGACGATGCCGATCGTGAGGAGCGAGTATTTTCCCATCGCTCCGGACGCTCCCACGAGCGTGGAAAGGTCAAAATTGAGTCCCGAACGCACGAAGAACAAGAGCAGGAGAGGCGGCGAAAAGTAGTTAAGCTGTTTGAACAGGCGGTCGTCGTCCGAAATGTTGATATAGACCGTCCCCATCGCCATACACCCGAGCAGCGGCGACACGTCGAAGAAAACGCAGATACCGCAGAACAGGAACAGGACCCCGACGGAGACGATAAGACGGTTGTCCGTCGAACGCTTGCCCGGCGGCATCAGGAGCATCATCAGAAACGCAAATCCGCCTCCGAGCAGGAGCATCAGAATATTTTTTACTATCGGCATTACGATCGACCCGACCGTGGCTCCCTGCGAGGGGTCGGTCAAAGTCACGGCGAGGGAGATCGAAAGGCTGTATGCGACGAGCCCGACGACGTCGTCCATAGCGACGACCTGCAGCAGTGTCTCGACAAAATCGCCCTTTGCCCGTGTCTGCCGTATCGTCATCATCGTGGAAGCCGGAGCCGTGGACGCGGCAAGCGCCGAGAGGACGAGCGAGAACGGGAAGTTCATCCCGAGGATGAAATACGTCGTGACGAACACGAATACCGACGCTATCAAAGCCTCGAACAGAGTGATGACGAACGACTTGCCTCCGCTTTTTTTCAACGTCGAAAACTTGAAGAATTCTCCGACCGAAAAAGCGATGAACGCAAGCGCGATATCCGCAAGAAAGTCCGTTCCGCGTATGAAGTCACGCGGGATGAGATCGAGAACGTACGGTCCGATCAATACACCCGTGATTATGTACGCAGTCACGTTCGGCAGCTTCAGTTTTTTTGTGATCCGCGTCATCGCAAATCCGAGGAACAGCATCAAGGCGACCGAAATGATGACTCCGGCGAGCGCTGACGTCGAACCGAGACGGGAATACAGTTTTTCAAGGCGCATGGCGTGCTTCCTTTCATCATCCGTAAAAGAAAAAGTGTTGAATAAAAACGCAAAACGGCGCGTTTTCAAAAACCACTTGATTTTCGATGATATATATGATACACTAATTACATAAAAAAATAAAATTATATTTATTTTGTCATCGATAAATATTATTTATAACAGGAGTTTTGATATGCTGGATCAAAAGGTCGAAACCTTGCTCAACGTCGCAAAATACGGCAATTTCACAAAAGCGGCGGCGGAGATGTCGCTGACACAGCCCGCGGTCAGCCATCACATAAAACAGCTCGAACAAGAGCTGGGCGTCACGATATTCTCACGCAAGCGCGGAGAGCTTTCCCTTACGGAATACGGAAAAATAGTCGTGGAATACGCCACGCGGATGAACAGTCTGAACGAACGCCTGCTCGAAGTACTGTCAGACAAGGAAAACAGCGTGAGAAGGCTCCGCATCGGCGTCACGCACACTGCGGAGAGCAATCTGATCGCCGAGGTCATAGCGCGTTACGGAAACGAAAATCCCAACATTATCATAACGATAATCACAGAGAGCATAAAAAATCTTTATGCTATGCTTGAAAACTATGAGATTGATTTTGCGATCGTCGAGGGCGGATCCGGGAATGAACGCATAAACAGTCTGCTCCTCGACACGGACTACCTTGTCTGCGCGTGCGCGAACGAAAATCCGATCTCGCGCCAGGCGCTCGTGACAATCGACGATCTTCGCAAGCAGAGGCTTATCCTGCGCCTGCCCAAATCCGGGACGATCAATCTGTTCGTATCAAGCCTCGAAAGCATCAACCGTTCGATAGACGAATTCAACGTTTTTCTCGAGGTCGACAACATAGACACGATAAAGACGCTGATAAGAAAAGACCTCGGTGTTTCGATCCTGCCCAAGAGCGCGTGCATGGACGAGGTCAGAAAGCAGAAGATGACCGTTCTTCCGATAGAAAATCTGTCGATGGCGCGGGAAACCAACCTTATTTATCTTAAAGATTTTTCGCACGTTTCTCTTCTTCGCGACATTACGAAGCTCTATGCGAAGATCTCAAAAAACCTTAAATAACGGAGGCTTTTCAGATGTATGACAACGGGATCCACAAAGGGCACAGAGAAAGGCTGAAAGAACGTTTTCTCAACGAGGGACTCGAACACTTTGAAGAGCATAACGTTCTTGAATTGCTCCTGTTTTTCGGAATACCTTACAAAGACACCAACGAGATCGCGCACGAACTTCTTAATCAATTCGGTTCGTTTTCGGGAGTTTTCGACGCGGATGTAACTTCACTTTCCAACATTCGCGGAATGACAAAAAACGCGGCGATACTTCTGAAATTGATACCTCCCCTTTCAAGAAGGTACGTTCTGGGGACCACGACCAACCCTTCGTCGGAACGTTACGACGGAGAAGCCGTCAAACTGTATTTGAAAAATCTGTTCCTGGGTGAGAAAAAAGAATGTATCTACGTCGTTTTATTCGACAAATCGTTCAACATCCTCCGCTCGGTCAGGATAACGGACGACAGAACGAGCGAAGTGCGTATGAATATGCGCATTCTCACCGAAAACGCCTTTGCCTGCTCGGCATACGGCTGCGCGATCGCGCACAATCATCCGGGCGGTACGGAGAAATCCTCGCTCGACGACGTCTACTCGATGAACAAGATCAAGTACGTTCTTTCGGAGCTTGACATAACCCTGTACGGAAACTATATCGTCACAAAGGACAAGGTCGTCGAAAACCACGTTCTCGATCTGTTCCCGTGATCTGACAAAATAAGCGCCCGAACCGTTGACAAGGCGGGATTTTTGTGGTATCTTTTCAATCAGAAACAAACAAGAAACACAGCGGGACAAAAGTTCCGCATCGGAGGTAAAAACAATGCAGGCTGTAATAAGCGTTACCGGTAAAGACAGCGTCGGCATCGTCGCCAAGGTCAGTGAAAAATGCGCGAAATACAACGTCAATATTTCAGACGTTTCGCAAACCGTCCTTCAGACTTATTTCGTTATGATAATGGTCGTGGATATAGCGAACATTTCCATCCCGTTCAACGATTTCGTCGACGAGATGGCGGCGCTCGGGCGTGAAAATCTGCTCGAGATCCACACGATGCACGAGGATATTTTCAATTCTATGCACAAGATCTGAAAAGGTGAAATAAAAATGCTCAATATCCACGATATTCTCGAAACGATAAATATGATCAAGGACGAGAACCTCGACATCCGTACGGTGACGATGGGCATCTCACTCTTCGATTGCGTCAGCGAGGATGAAAACAGACTCAACGACAAAATCTACGACAAAATAACCAAAAGCGCGGAAAATCTCGTGTCCGAATGCTCCGAGATCGAAAAGCAGTACGGGATCCCGATCATAAACAAGCGCGTTTCGCTGACTCCGATCTCGCTCGTCGGCGGCGCTCTGCCTTCGGAAAGCTACGTCCGTCTGGCGAAAACTCTCGACCGCGCGGCGAAGACGCTCGGGATCAACTTCATCGGAGGCTTCGGCGCGCTCGTACAGAAGGGCATGACCCTCGGCGCCCGCAACCTCATCGAAGCGATCCCGCAGGCGCTTGCCGAAACGGAATTCGTCTGCTCGTCCGTCAACGTCGCCTCCACCAAAGCGGGGATCAATATGGACGCCGTCGCCGAAATGGGCAGGATCGTCAAAAAAGCGGCGTATCTCACCCGCGACCGCGACTCGCTCGGATGCGCCAAGTTCGTCGCGTTCGCCAACGTCCCGGACGACAACCCGTTCATGGCGGGCGCATTCCACGGAGTCGGCGAAAACGAGAAGGTCATAAACGTCGGCGTCTCCGGTCCCGGAGTCGTCGCGAGCGCCATCAAACGCGCGGGCGACGTTCCGTTCGACGAGCTCGCCGAGGTCGTGAAAAAGACCGCGTTCAAGATCACCCGCGTAGGTCAGCTCGTCGCTCACGAGGCGTCGACCCGTCTCGGAGTACCGTTCGGCATCGTCGACCTTTCCCTCGCTCCCACCCCGGCGGTAGGCGACTCCGTCGCATACATACTCGAGGAGATGGGACTTGAAAAATGCGGCTGCCACGGCACGACAGCCGCGCTCGCTCTGCTCAACGACGCCGTTAAAAAAGGCGGAGTCATGGCGTCGAACCATGTCGGAGGACTCTCAGGCGCGTTCATTCCGGTTTCAGAGGACGCCGGAATGATAAGCGCCGCCGCGTCGGGCGCTCTCACCCTCGAAAAACTCGAGGCGATGACCGCCGTCTGCTCGGTCGGACTCGACATGATCGCAATTCCGGGAGACACTCCCGAGGACGTTATATCCGCCATCATTGCGGACGAGATCGCTATCGGCGTCATAAACAACAAGACCACCGCCGTCCGCGTCATTCCGGCTTACGGCAAAAAGGAAGGCGACTCCGTCGTCTTCGGCGGGCTTCTCGGGGAAGCGCCGATAATGCGCGTGTCGACCTACTCTCCTTCGCGCTTCATATCCCGCGGCGGACGTATCCCCGCTCCGATCCACAGCCTGAAAAACTGAAAAGCAGATAAGAATAAGCGAGAGGGACTTTTTGAACAAAGTCCCTCTCACGCTCTCTTCAAAAGCGTTAAAAACGGCAAAAAGCAAGAGGAAAGACAGTGTCGCCTCTTGCTTTTAGTCTTTTTACAGAATATCTTCCGACCAACCCTCATTTTCGCCGTACTGTGAAGCCGGAGCGGGACCGAGGATTATCGGTTTGCCGGTCAAAGGATCGTTGCCGGCAAAATACTTTTTAAGTCTTATGATGTCAAGAGCAGTCACTTTCCCGTCTCCGTTGGCGTCGGCGCCCTTGCCTACCGTAACGGACGATATACCCGTCTTGGGATCGGTCTCTGCGAAATATCTCTTGAGTCTGACTACGTCGTTGATCTCGACCGCACCGTTTGAGTCCGCGTCGCCCCAGATAAAGTCGCGCACGGTCACTTCATACGACAGTTCGAACGACATAAAATCTACTTTTACGTCGAATTTTCCCGCGGTATTGAAGTCCGGTCCGGTGATCGTGAGATCGGCGACGGAAAGCTCGACTTCGTCGTCGTTCTTAAGTATCACCTTTGCTTGGAGTCCTGTCGTGTCAAGCTCGCCTTCAAGCAGGTAGTCGGTCCTGACTTCTATCGCGTTCAGAAGGAACGATTTTATTGCGGTGCGCGGGATGCTGTTCGCGTCGGCGTAAGAAGCGGCTGCGCTGTTTTCACTGCAGACGATGACCGCGTTTCTGCACCTCAGTACGGCGTCATCTCCTATATCGGTCACGGAGTCCGGAATGAAGATATACTTAAGAGACGGCTTACGTTCGAAAGCGCGCGGGAGTATGGTCGTCGTTCCGTTCTTTACGACCGCGTATTCGGCTCCGCCCTTGAAGCGCAGGACCGCGCCCGCGTCGTCGTAGTTGACTCCGTCGGGAAGACTGCTCATCTCGGTCGTTTCAAACGTGAGCGTTTCCGACCAGTCCGAGAACAGATCGTCCGTTTCGGGCTGATAACAGAAGTAGCGGCAGCGGACCTCGATCTCGGTGTCGTCCTCTATCGTCAGGTGCGCTCCGGTCGCGAGATGCAACAGCGGACATTCCATTTCGCCCGCTTTTATATCACGCTCCGCGTTTTGCATCTGGAGCCATTCCGCATCGCCTTTAACGCGGGCGTAGGTCTCGATAAAGAGGCTGCCGCCCTTTGCCGTCACTTTTGCGACGTTCTGTGCGAGCTCGTCCGGAACGGTCAGCGTGAACGCGGCGACCGGACAGCCGTTGAAATCCCTGTCGGTCAGATAGAGAGACGTGATGACGGGAGCCTTAAGGTCTTCCTTCGTCACGGGGTCTGAGGAAGGAGCGTCCTTGCCGACAGCCGCGGCGTCCGACCAGTCGGAATAGTAATGTTTCTCGACAAGCTCTTCGTTTTCGGTATAACGCGCAGTGACGTCAAAACGCGCGCGGTAATAGACGGTGTGCTCGGTGTAGTCTATATACAGACTCATATCGCCGTCTCCCGCGTCTTTATATTCATACTGTCCTTCGTTCAGCTGATCCTTGAGGCCGGGAGTCTTCGTATCGGGATTTCCGTTGAACTCATCCTCGTTTATTCCCCTTGTGACCCATACATAGTTTGCGGTCACGGCCGGATAAAGCAATGCATCCACAACGTCCCACGGTCCGAGACGCATATGGTATTCTTCGTCATAGCCGGTCCCGTATTCGCCGTAGTCCCAGAACTCGTTGTAATGCCAGCCGGAGACCGCGTCCTCCACGTCGTCGACCGCCCAGTCGATCTGCGTGTTGATCCAGATATCGTCAAGTCCGTACTGCGCCAGAAACTCCTCCCTGGTCTCGTTTTCCCCCGCCTGCTCAAGCAACTCGAAGAATTCGGTGATCCCGTTGCCGAGACTGTAGGTGACGATCGTCGAGGTCGGCGAATCGCTGCCTTCCTGCCACTCGGCGTAGACGTAAGCGGGCGCTGAGAGCTCGAACGGCAGCTTGCTTTCGGCGACCGGAGCGGCGAACGCCGAGAGCGGCAGACAGCCGAGCGTCAGCAAAAGACAAATGACGAGCGATGTGATCCTTTTCATAATATGACCTCCGATATAATATACCGTTGATAAAGCATAATGATCATGTTTATAATATCATATCAAATAATGGATGTCAAGAATAAAGTAAATATATTGACTGCATTTTCAAGCGTTTAAAGGCGTAAAAGAAAAAGGACTTTTTCAAGCCCTTTTCCGTTTCAAGTTATTATAAAAAACAAAATACAGATGAAGTGGCAAATACTGCCGAGCAGTACGAACAGGTGGAACATCGAGTGCATATAGCGCTTCTTCTTTCCGAGTCCGTAAAGCACCGCGCCGAGCGTGTAGGCGACGCCTCCGACGAAAAGCCACACGAGTCCGCCCGCGGGGATCGACTCGACCGCCGGCTTGACGGCGAAAACGATGCACCAGCCGAGTCCGATATAACAGATCATCGACAGCTTCGAATACTTTTTGAGGTCGATAGCCGTGAAGACGATCGCCATAGCCGAGATCCCCCACACGACGCCGAACAGCGCCCACCCCCATCCGGGAGATACCCGTCTTATCGCGCAGAGCGCGACGGGAGTGTACGTTCCGCTGATGAGCAGATAGATCGTACAGTGGTCGATCACCTGCATCACCTTTTTCGCGGTGTTTGGACGAAGTCCGTGGTAGACCGCGGACATCGTATAAAGAATTACCATCGACGCGCCGTATATCGCCGAAGAAACGACCGCCCATACGTCTCCGTATATCGCCGAAAAAACGACGCACAAAACGAGCGCGATGATACCGAATCCGCCTCCCACTATATGGGAGACCATATTGAATATCTCCTCCCCCTTCGTGTAGTCGGGGAGGACTCTGTCTTTTAACTTGATCCTTTTCATTCCGTGATACCGATAGAGTCTCGCGGCACGGAAATAATTCTCTGCCGCTGTGGGTTTATTCCGCTACGAGTACAAACGGATAAACGTCCTGCTTGCCCTCGATGAAATACGCCTCTATTTTCGGATGGTTCTGGTTCAGGAACGCCTTGAAGCTCTTTTTTTCGTCTTCTGTCAGGTCCTTACCGAAGAACACGGTCAGCATAAACTTCTCGCCGTCGTCGAATATCATATCGACAAGGGAGTTCGCCGCGTTGGTCTTGCTCTTTTCGCTGACCATCATCGTCTTGCCGA
Organism: uncultured Ruminococcus sp.; assembly: GCA_902785485.1. GTDB lineage: Bacteria > Bacillota > Clostridia > Oscillospirales > CAG-272 > RUG13077. Next base: position 15,561 of record CACZZA010000014.1, read on the forward strand.
CGAAACCGATATAATCGCCCTTTCTGATCTCGACTCCGCCTATGTTGGCGTCGCGTATCGACGGCGAGATCATTCCGGTCGTGACCGACTTCATCGCGTCGTTCATCTGGTTTACGAGCGCCTCGGTCTCTTCTGACGGATCTATGTAAGAAAGGGCGACGTAACCCATTCCTATATCCTTGCTCTCGATGACGACGATCTCAGCGTCCCCGTAGATCGAAGCCGCCTGCTTTGCCGCCATTATGATATTTCCGTTGTTCGGGAAGACGAATATGGTTTCCGCCGCGACCTTTTCAAACGCTTCGATGAAATCGTTGGTCGAGGGATTCGACGTCTGTCCGCCGTCGACGATAACGTCGACGCCGATGTCGGTGAACGCCTGTTTGACTCCGTCGCCGGAACAGACCGCGACCGAGCCGTATTTTTTCTTTTCGGTCTTTTTCGCTTCTTCGGTGATGCTCTCGTGGTGCTGTACCGACATATTCTCGATCTTGAGAGTCAGAAATTCACCGAACTGACGGCAGAAAGCGAGGACCTTTTCGGGAGTCAGCGTGTGAACGTGGAGCTTGATTATCGATCCCGTGCGGAAAATGACTATCGAGTTGCCTCCTATGGAGGTCAGATAGTCGGAGATCACCTTGTAATCGAACGAATTTATATCGCATTTTGCGTTCTGGAGCTGGAGGAGCAGTTCGGTGCAGTAGCCGTACGTCATCTCGCTGTCGGGTCCGAACGACGAAATATCGACGTCGGCGTTTGACGCGGGACGCGCTTCTTCGATGGCTTCGACCCCGATCTCTTCACCGTTAATGACTTTGACGAATCCCTCGAAAATATAGAGCAGACCCGCGCCGCCGGAGTCTATGACTCCCGCTTCCTTCAGCACCGGGAGCAGATCGGGAGTATGAGCAAGAGACTCGCGCATACCGGCTACGAGGTCGTCGAGCAGTTTTCCGAGCGTCGTTTCCCCGTTTATCCTTCCGCCGGCGTATTCGACAGACTCACGCGCCACGGTGAGGATCGTTCCCTCGGTCGGAGTCATTACCGCCGAATACGCGGTCTTGACACCGGTTTTCAGCGCCTCGCCTAAAGAGACTATATCGGAGTTTTCATTTTCTCCGACTCCTTCCGCGATACCCGCGAAAAACTGAGACAGTATTACTCCGGAATTTCCGCGCGCGCCGAGAAGCATACCCTGAGACATGGTTTTCAGCACTTCGCCGAGCGAATCGCTGTCGGTCTTGGAAAGCCGGGAGACGCCGCCCTCGATAGTCATACGCATATTGTCTCCGGTGTCTCCGTCGGGAACGGGGAACACGTTGAGCTTATTCACTTCGTCTGCGTTTGCGCGAAGCATCGCGGCTCCGCCGAGCGCAAGTTTCTTGAAAAGACGTCCTCCGATGACTCGTACGTCCCTCAGATTCTGATCCATCGGTCTGATTTCCTCCGAAACGATTATCTCTCTTTACCTAAGAAGAACAACGCCATGGTACCGGGACCGGAGTGCGCTCCGATGACGGGACCGACGTCCGCTATGTACGTAAAGCCTACGCCGTATCTCTCTTTTAGTACGCTCCCGAGGTATTCTACGTCCTCGATACAGTCGCCGTGCGAGACGAAAACGGTATCGCCCTCGCCTTTATTGAGCGCAAGCTCGCCGTACTTGTCCGCCATCGCGTCGAGCGAGGTCTTTCTTCCGCGGACCTTGAACATATTGATCAGATGCCCGTCGTTGTCAACGTGAAGCACGGGTTTGATGCCGAGCATACCGCCTATGAACGCCGCCGCTCCGCTCACGCGTCCGCCGCGTTTGAGGTAAACAAGGTCGTCGACCGTGAACCAGTGGCAGAGCTTGAGTTTGTTGTCTTCGCAGAATTTCGCCGCTTCTTCCATCGTTGCGCCCTTCTTCACTTCTTGGAGAGTAAGATAGAGCAGAAGTCCGAAGCCCGCCGACGCCGCGAGGGTGTCGACGCAGATTATTTTACGTTCGGGATATACCGTTTTCAGTTCATCTGCCGCGACCTTGGCAGAGTTGACCGTGGTGCTGAGTCCGGAAGAAAAACCTATATACAGGATGTCCTTGCCCTCTTTGAGGATCGGCTCGAAGCCTTCCTTGAAGGCGGACACGTTTACCGCAGAGGTCTTAGCTATCCTTCCTTGGCGCATACGCGAATAGAATTCTTTTGACGGCAGACCGTAATTCTTGTACTCTTTGTCAGGCTCGTCGTCGAACTTGAACGTGAGTTCCTCATAAAGAACTCCCCATTCCTTCAAAGTATCCGGCGCGATGTCGCACGCGGAATCCGTGTAAACAACATAGTTTTCGGGCATGATCTTTTACCTCCGATAAAAGTAACGTTACGCTGCAGCAGTTCCGTACCGGAAGAGCGAGGCGTTTGCTTTCCGGCAACACAACTGTAAGCGTATCTGTGAAAAATGTCAACCTACCGATCTGAGAGAACGGAAAAAACCGGGTGTTTTTTCTCTCCACCGGCGCGGGAATTTCCTTTGATGACCTTGATTTTCGGTCTTTTCCGTGGTAGAATCGTTTACGGAAAAACACACGTCATACTCGGGGAGAAAAAACGTTATCCGGACCTTTCCGAAAAAAGGCAGACCTTCCCATATTTATTATATACTAACAGTTTAGAAATATTTTGTCAAGCGATTTTTCCTAAATTTGATCCTTCGGGGGTGATTTTACGGTATTCGACAAGCGAAAAAAGATCAAAAATATGGAGGAAGCTGCGAAAGCGGTCGAAAAATACGGAATTCTTCCGTTTTTCACAAACTCAGTCGACGGCTTTTCGCTCGAAGAAACGGTCACTCCGGATATCTGGTTCACCGACAAAGAAGGTCCGTGGGAGTGGAAAGGTCCGCTCATCCGTAAAAAAGGCTTTTTCTACGGCAAATTCTTCGAAAACAAGGCGGCGTACGTCGCCCCGGAATGGTTTTTACGTCTCGCGAATTACAGGCGCAACGGCTACGACTTCGACGCGAGATACGACGACGGACTCGCCTCGCGGCGCGACCTCGACCTGTATTCTCTCATAGCGGCGAACGCGCCCGTCGTATCCAAAAAGCTCCGCGAGACAGGCAACTACGGCAAGAACGGGATAAAAGGCTTCGATACGATGATAACGAGACTCCAGATGCAGTGCTACGTCAATATAAACGACTTCGTCTACACCCTCGACAGGCACGGCAAGCCTTATGGATGGGGCGTCGGGGTCTACACGACTCCCGAGCTCTTCGCGGGAGAAGCTTTCACGAAAAACGTTTATAAAGAAACGCCCGAGGAGTCTTACGAGGCGCTTTTCACACACCTGCGCACGCTCTTTCCCAAGGAGAGCGAAAAGAACTTAAAAACATTTCTCGGATAAAAATCGAACGGGGTCGCAAGAGCGATCCCGTTCTTAAGATTACCGTGACCTTTTTCGGTTTTTCTCTCTCATCCGAGCGCTTTTCCGAGGGCGCTGCAGTTTTCGAGCGCGCCGTCGTCCGGCGCGTCGTTGCAGATGACGCTCTCGCACGCCATCTCCGCTCCGTCGGATACGCATCTGTCGTACCAGTTCCTCATCCACTCGCCGTCTCCCCAGCCGTAAGAGCCGAAAAGCGCCGTGCGTTTGCCGGAGAGCTTTGCTTCGACCTCTGAAAACATCGGCTCGAACTCGCCTTCCTCAAGTTGCTCCGAACCCATGGAGGGACATCCGAACGCAATAGCGTCAAAGGAGTCGACCATATTCGGAGAGAACTCCGACGCTGTGTAAAGGCTCCCCTCGTTTCCCGAGGACGTTATCCCCTCAAGAACGGCGTTCGCCATCTCTTCCGTGTTTCATGTGCCGCTCCAATAAACGACCGCGATCTTACTCATATAACATCATCCTTTCATATTATGTTCAAACGCTCACCGTGAGCTGTTCGACCGATCTTCCTTCGCGCCACGCTTTTTTGTAGATCTCGGCGCATTTTTTGTATTTTTTGAAAGTTTTTTCCGCTCTGTTGACGTCGCCGTACACTTTCCACGCGCCGACGGTCTTGCAGCTTTGCCTGTTTTCGATAAATCCCCTGACGTCCTCCGGAGGGTAGCCGAGAAACAGTCCTATCTCGTGCGGAAATTCCCTCTGCTCCGCCAGACGTTTCGCAAGGCAGGCGACGCACCTGTCGGGAAACTCGACCGAATAGCCGCGCTCGCAAAGAAGCTCCCTCGCTCCGTCGCAAAGAAGGTCGCCGGACAGCAGAGCCGGACGGTAAACATAGAGGAGAGCGTAGCCGTCGCGATATTCGAGCGGAACGACGCGCAATCCTTTATCCCGCAGACTTTTGTTCCATCCGCGGACGGACGACGTCATCTCTCCCTTCGTCGCGTAAGCGAGACGGAACAGATTTCCGGTCTTGATCCCCGCGAGAGTCGGAGAACAATGATCGATCAACGCCTCTTCGGACATTTGCTTCACCGCCTTTCCGTTTTGGTTAGCGCAGGCTAACTGTTCGGGTAAATTATCGACCTCCGCCGAGGTCTCCGTGTCGGTTAGCCTATGCTAACCACCACGGTCATAATACCATATCCTTTAAGCTTTGTCAATAGTTGCGCGTTATTTTTTCAAGAGGACCCTTTTCGGATCCGCCCGTATTGTTATTCCCGCGACAGCGCAATTTCATACGCAAGCGGGTTTAATAAAACAAATATTTCTATCAACGATTGAGTTTTTCGTCAGATTTCTATTATTTTTCTATTGAAAAACCGGTTATTTCGATTTATAATAGAATATGAGGTGAAGAAAATGAAGCGATACACCGAAGTCGGGAGCGCGATAAAACGTCTCCGCGAGAAAAAAGGACTGACGCAGATCTCTCTTGCGGAAATGATCGGCGTTTCGTTCCAGGCAGTGAGCGCCTGGGAGCGCGGAGCTTCGCTGCCCGACCTTTACAACGCGGCGGCTCTGGCAAATAAACTCGGAGTGACGGTAGATACGCTCCTCAGGAGCGGCGCGGACGAATACCGCATAGGCGTCGACGCGGGCGGAACGAAGACAGAATTCATGCTCGTCGACGCGCAGGGGCGCGAGGTCGAGCGTTTTTCGCTCGGGGGAGCGAACCCGAACGACGTGTCTCTCGATCACACCGCGGAAGTACTTTCATCCGGACTCGACCGTCTTACCGTCGGCAGGAACGTCGCCTCCGTATTCTGCGGAGTCGCGGGCGTCACAGCGGGAGACAACGCCGTTCTGCTTAGGGAAACGCTGACAAAACGGTACGGAACGCGCATATTCGTCGAAAGCGACGTATCCAATCTCCTTTTTCTCGGAGAAAGGGAAGGGTGCAAGGGTGCCGTCATCTGCGGAACAGGCTCCGTTGTTTTCGTTCGTACCGACCGAGGCGACGTCCGGGTCGGAGGCTGGGGATACCTGTTTGACGAAAAAGGCTCGGGGTACGACGTAGGGAAGGACGCCCTGCGTCACGCGCTCGCTTGCCTCGACGGTCTGGAAAAGCCGGACGAGCTTTCAAAAAAAGTCGAAGAAAGGCTCGGGAAAGGGATATGGAAAAGTCTGTCCGAAATATACAAAAAAGGACGTCCGTATATAGCGTCGTTCGCGCCGGACGTCGTAGAGCTTGCAAAATCGGGCGACCCGAAAGCGGAGTCGATACTGAAAACCAACGCCGAGAGGCTCGGTAAGATCGTTTCGCTCGCGTCCGGAAAATACGGAGCGGGAGACGTTCTGCTCGCGTCGGGCGGATTTTTCAACAACGAAATATATTTGAAAATGGTCGAAGAAGCCTCGGGAAAAAGGCTTATAAAAAGTACGCTCGCGCCGGTCGTCGGCGCGTGCGCGGGGAGCTTTGAAAGAGCGGGAGCAAAGGCTCCCGACGGACTGTTTGAAGGGAGATAAAAATGAAACTTAACGAAACCGAAAAAAGAAATCCGCGGTCGATGAACTTTGACAAAATGTCGACCCGCGAGATGATAGAACTGATGAACGACGAAAACAGACGTTCGGTCGAAGCGGTCGAGCGCGCCCTCGACTCGGTCGAAAAAGCGGTCGACGCGATAGCCGAGGCGTTCGGACGCGGCAACAGCCTTATCTATATCGGCGCGGGCACGTCGGGAAGGCTCGGGATACAGGACGCCGCGGAGTGCGGACCTACGTTCGGAGTGCCCGAGGGAACGGTCAAAGCGATCATAGCGGGCGGCAGAGAACGCGTATTCACCCCCGCCGAAAACGCGGAGGACGTCGAAGAGAACGGACGCGCGGACATTCTCAAAGAGTGCCGCCCCGGAGACGTCGTCGTAGGGATCTCCGCCGCGGGAGGAGCGAGATACGTCGTCGGCGCGCTCAACGCCGCAAAGAAAAACGGCTGTTTCACCGTCGCGCTGACTAACAACACCGGCACCGCGATAGAAAAAGAGGCGGACGTCGCCATCGTTTGCGAGACCGGACCCGAGGTCATAACGGGATCGACCCGTCTCAAAGCGGGCAACAGTCAGAAATTCGTCCTCAATATGCTGACCACCTGCGCTATGGCAAAGACAGGAAAGGTCTGCGAAAACCTTATGATAAACCTCAAGCCGTCGAACGACAAGCTCCGCGCGAGAGTCATAAGGATCACGTCCGATCTGCTCGGAATAACGCAGGAGGAAGCGGAGGAAAAACTCAAAAAACACTCCTTCAGCATTCGCGAGACCGTGGACGCGGAAAAATAAAACGGCGCGGGAGGTCTTTTGAAAGAAAAGACCTCCCGTGAATTTTATTTGCTCAGATATTCGTCTATCGCGCTTGCGGCGACTTTGCCGGCGCCCATGGCGGATATGACGGTCGCGGCGCCTGTGACGGCGTCGCCTCCGGCGTAGACTCCGCGAAGAGACGTCTTTCCGGATCCGTCGACGATGATACCGCCGTACCTGTTTATATCAAGTCCCGAGGTCGTATTCTTGATAAGCGGGTTCGGAGACGTGCCTATCGACATAATGACAGTATCGACGTCGAGCGTGAATTCGCTTCCTTTGATCTCGACCGGACGTCTGCGTCCGTCGGAGTCCGGCTCCCCCAGTTCCATTCTGATACATTCGATCCCGGTGACGAAGCCGTTTTTCGGGTCGCGCGGATCGGACTCGTTGTTATATCCCAATATTCGCGTCGGACTGCAGAGCAGGCAGAAGTCTATGCCCTCTTCCATCGCGTGTTCGACTTCCTCTTTACGCGCGGGAAGCTCTTCGAGCGAGCGGCGGTAGATGACCGTCACCTTTTCCGCGCCGAGTCGGAGCGCCGTTCTCGCGGCATCCATAGCGACGTTGCCTCCGCCGACTACGGCGACGCGCCCTCCCTTCATTATGGGGGTTTCAGGCTCGTCGACGTACGCTTTCATCAGGTTCGCGCGGGTGAGGAATTCGTTAGCGGAATATACTCCGATACAGCTTTCGCCGGGAATGTTCATAAACTTGGGCAGACCCGCTCCGCTTCCGATGAACACCGCGTCGAACCCCGACGCCATAAGCTCTTCGACCGTAAAAGTACGTCCGATGACGACGTTGTTTTCAAATTTCACTCCGAGGCGTTCGAGAGATCTGATCTCACGCGAGACTATCGCTTTGGGCAGACGGAATTCCGGTATGCCGTACACGAGAACTCCGCCGGGTGTGTGGAAAGCCTCGTAGACCGTGACTTCATATCCTTTTTTTGCGAGGTCTCCCGCGCAGGTGAGTCCCGACGGTCCGGAGCCTACGACCGCTACCCTGCGGCCGTTCGGCGCGGGGCGTTCTGCGCTCTTTACGCCTTTTTCGGCGTGGAAGTCGGCGACGTACCGTTCAAGCCTTCCTATCGCCACCGGCTCGAAACGGATGCCGAGCGTACACAGGCTCTCGCACTGCGTTTCCTGCGGACAAACTCTTCCGCAGACCGACGGCAGGCTCGACGAGCGGTTTATGATCTCATACGCGCCCTCGATGTCGTTCTCTTTTATTTTTGTGATAAAATCCGGAATGTCTATGTTGACGGGACAACCTTTGACGCAGGGACGGTTCTTGCAATTCAGGCATCTTTGCGCCTCCGCCGCGGCGAGCGCGGGAGTGTATCCGAGCGCGACCTCGTCGAAGTTATGCGCGCGGACTTTCGGGTCCTGCACCGGCATTTCGGTCCTTTTCGGTATTATCGCCATTATTTTACCTCCCCGCGCAGCAGATTACAGGTCGCCTCGTGCGCCTTGCGTTCAAACTCGTTATACGCGCGGTTGCGCAGCATCGCCTCGTCGAAATCGACTTCATAACCGTCAAAATCCGGTCCGTCGACGCAGGCGAATTTCATTATTCTTTTTCCGTCCCGCACAAGCGTGAGACGGCAACCGCCGCACATTCCCGTTCCGTCGATCATAATGGGGTTCATCGACACCGTGACGGGGATCCCGAATTCCTTCGCGGTCTGTGTCACGAACTTCATCATAATAAGCGGACCTATCGTGATGACGCGGTCGAATTTCCGCCCTGTTTCGAGCGTCTCGCGCAGGGGCAGCGTAACGTTTCCCTTTCGTCCGTAGCTTCCGTCGTCGGTCATGACCGTAAGAGAGTCGGAACAGAGCCTGAACTCGTCTTCGAGAATGACGAGATCTTTGGAGCGAAAGCCGATGATGCTCGTCACTTCCCTGCCGAGGCGGCGGAACTCGCGCGCGACCGGGAGAGCTATCGCGCAGCCGACGCCTCCTCCGACTATACAGACTTTTTCTATCCCTTCCGTGTGAGTCGGCTCTCCGAGAGGACCCACGAAATCAGAGATATATCCGCCTTCTTCCTTTGCGTTCAGTTTTTCCGTCGTCGCGCCGACGACCTGAAAAATGATGGAGACGCCGCCCTTGTCGGGATCTGTCCCCGCGACGGTGAGCGGGATACGCTCGCCCGTTTCGTCGACTCTGAGTATTATGAACTGTCCCGCCTTCGCTTTTGCGGCGACCGCGGGAGACTCTATCTCCATATAAGTCACGAAGTCGTTCAGTTTTCTTTTTTTCAGTATCTTATACATGGTCATGCCCTCCGGCAAAAATAAAACCGTTTTCGCAAACAGCGGCGCCGTTACGCCGTCCGCCTCCATTATATTACCATATTTCTTCCGTGTCAATGTTTTGCCTTAAAATTCATCATAAAAAAGGTTGACGCCGTTCCTCCTGAAAAAAATCCCGGCATTGACTTATCGCCGAAAGTGTGATATTATGAAAAAAACGGAATATTTAATAATCGTAACCGAATATCTGATTTTTGAAAGTCAGTACAAGGTATGTTTTATCCGGCGTGACGCCGAAAACTATAACTGTTCCGGAAGATAAGGCGTATAATGATAAAGGCGTTATGACGCCCAAACTCCGGAAAGGAGGAACATGGACTTCAGAGTGATCATCGGTTTATTGATACCGTTCGCAGGCACCTGCCTCGGCGCGGGCTGCGTATTCTTTATGAAAAAAGAACTTGGAGACAAGGTCAACAAGGGACTCAACGGCTTTGCCGCGGGGATCATGGTGGCGGCGGCTTTCTTCAGCCTGATACTCCCGGCAATCGAACAATCGAGGGATATGGGACGTCTCGCCTTTATCCCGACCGTAACGGGATTTCTGGCGGGAATACTGTTCCTGCTGTTCCTTGACGTAGTAGTGCCTCATACGCATACGGGCGACCACGACGAGGGCGTGCCGAGCGGACTCAAAAAAACGACCAAACTCGTGTTTGCGGTGACTCTCCACAACATTCCCGAGGGGATGGCGGTCGGAGTCGTCTTCGCAAACCTGATATACGGCGAGATAGATATGTCGCTTGCCGCGGCGTTCGCTTTGTCGGTCGGGATCGCGCTCCAGAACTTTCCCGAGGGCGCTATCGTCTCAATGCCTCTCAAGGCGGAAGGGATGCCGAGGACAAAAACGTTTCTGATAGGCGTGCTTTCGGGTATAGTGGAGCCGATAGCCGCCGCTTTGACCATACTCGCCGCCGGACTCGTGGTGACGATTCTGCCTTATTTCCTGTCGTTTGCCGCGGGAGCGATGTTCTACGTGGTGGTTGAGGAGCTTGTCCCGGAAATGGGCAGAGGCGAACATTCCAACGCGGGAACGGTCTGTTTCGCGCTCGGATTCGTACTTATGACTGCGCTCGACGTCGGACTCGGATAAAGCGGGGCAAGCAACGGAAAAACTCAGATGAATAACAGAAAGGACAGAAAAATGAAAAAAGTGATGCTCGTATTCGGCACGCGCCCCGAGGCGATAAAAATGTGTCCGCTCGTAAACGAACTCAAGACCCGCAAGGGGATAGAGACCGTCGTCTGCGTGACCGGTCAGCACAGACAGATGCTCGATCAGGTACTCGACACGTTCAAAGTGACGCCCGACTACGACCTCTCCATAATGAAGGAAAAGCAGACGCTTTTCGACATTACGACCGGGATCCTTTCCGGGATCAAAGAGGTGCTTGAGAAAGAAAAACCCGACGTCGTGCTGGTACACGGCGACACCTCGACCACTTTTGCCACCGCGCTCGCCTGCTTCTATATGCAGATCGACGTCGGTCACGTAGAAGCGGGTCTCCGCACCTACGACATCTATTCGCCGTTCCCCGAGGAGTTCAACCGTCAGGGCGTCGGCATAATCTCAAAATACAACTTCGCTCCGACCGAGCGCGCAAAGGAAAACCTGCTGCGCGAGGGCAAAAAAGCCGAGTCGATCTTCGTCACGGGCAACACCGCGATAGACGCCCTGAAAACCACCGTCACCGATACTTACTCTCACCCCGAGCTCGATTGGGCAAAAGGGTCGAGACTCATATTCATCACCGCTCACAGGCGCGAAAATCTCGGTCAGCCGATGCACAATATGTTCCGCGCGATCCGCCGCGTGATGGAGGAGCATCCCGACGTAAAGGCTCTCTATCCGATACACATGAACCCCGTCGTCCGCAAGGCGGCGGCTGAGGAGCTCGGCGGACTCGACCGCATACGCATCATAGATCCCGTCGAGGTGTTCGACTGTCACAACCTGATGGCGCGCAGTTTTATGATCCTCACCGACTCGGGCGGCATCCAGGAGGAGGCTCCCTCGCTCGGCAAACCCGTGCTCGTCATGCGCGACACGACCGAACGTCCCGAGGGAATAGCCGCCGGAACTCTCAAGCTCGTCGGAACGGATGAAGAAGTCATCTACCGCGAATTCACCCGTCTGCTCGACGACAAAAAGGCATACGCCGCGATGTCCGAAGCGAGCAACCCCTACGGCGACGGCCGCGCCAGCCGCCGCATAGCCGATATACTCGAATACGGCAAGGTCACGTTCTGAAAAAAACAAAATATTTACGGGTCTGCCGCAAAAAAGTTTTGCGGCAGACCCGTTTTGACGTTATTTGATATTTCACTCCGTCAGGGCGGCGCCGATGACGGTGCTGAACTGCGCGTGTTCCGGGATGATGAAGCGGATGCCGAACAACGCCTCGAGGTTACGGAAAACGTCGGTTATCTGCGGTACTACGGTCATATTCCCCGTGAGGACGACGTTTTCGATCTTATGTTCGCGGGCGGCGAACACGGCGAGCATACCGGCGACCTCGAACACCATATTGATAATGCCGAGCGCGATGTCGCTCTTCGTCGCGACGTCGGAGACCTTTCCGAAGTTCGACGCGGTCAGTATCTCGGGGAGCCCGCCCCAGCTCTCTTTTTTGGTTATATCGCGTACTCTCAGGTCTACGTTGTTGAGGTCTCCCCCTTTGGCAAGCTCGACTATGTGGTCGATCTCGTCCATCTTGAGTATCTGTTTCGACAGTCCCATCAGCGTGCCTCCGCCGACGCCGGTGCCTCCGAGATAAACGACCTTCTGTCCGCGTTTCGCGTGTACGAGCGCGGTGCCCGTGCCGAGAGAAACGACGATCGCCTCGTCGAGCTTTGAAAGGAAGAGTCCGCCGCGTCCGACCGAGTCAAACTCGGGGACGTTCACGCATTTAAGGTCGTACAGAGGCTTCGTTATATAAGTCGAGCCGACGCCCGTGACCATGATCTTTTCTATCTCGTCAAGGCCGATCCCGTTCTCGGACGTGAAGCGCCCGAAGGCGCCGTAGACCGAGGTGATCTGATCCGTCGCGCGTACGAAAAGGGGCGAGATCAGCGCCTTTTTTTCATCAAATCCGACTATTTTCGTGGTGCTTCCGCCCACGTCGATACCGAGTACGTATTTTCCCATAACATTTCTCCTTGAACCTGTTTTTTCAGCGATCTATCCGGCTGTCCCGGAAACGGAAACCTGTTTATCCGGCTGAAGAACAAAGTCGCTCTCCTGCGTTTTGCCCCGGATCACCTGAATCCAGTAATAAATATATCCTACGCGGCACGCCGTAAAACATACGGTGATGATCCACCCTATAAAGCTCATACCGAAAACGACTAAAACCAACAGACGTAATGTATCATATATATAAAACAACTCGGCCGCGATCCCGAATATTGCGCATAGAACTTTTGTTTTCCCGCCGACATACTGAGAGACCACCGCAAGAAGTCCATACGCAAGAGGCAGGATCAACAGAAGATACGGTTGGATCGAATAATACAAAGAACCTCCGGGAACGGAAAAGGAAAACTCGTAGCCGAGTAAAAACACGAGCACGTACACCGTTTCCGCCACCGACATAAGAACAAAGGAAAGAAGGAGCGGTCTGCGCGGTTTTTGACTGCGGATACCGAAAACGGCGCGGGACGTAAAGATCCATACTGCAACGGACATTAGAGCAATAGCGGCTATGAAAGAAAAATATAAAAGCCAGTCGGCGAACGAACGCTCCGCGCGAGCGCTTTCAGCATTGCCTAAGATGGGGTGGAAACGGGAAAAACCAAGGGTGTTTTCCAAAATCCGGAACAACGGCACAGATAGTGCGATCAGCGCCGAAACGACTGATTTTACAATATTTTTCATAACTGTCTTCCTTTCGGACTAATTGTACAACGATACCGAGCTTACTAAAATACCGTTTTTCCTGTCATCTTTGTTACGGTGACCCAAGTATACCACAAAATTATTAACAAATCAAGAATACTCCGCCCCAATCGCCGTTCACACACAAAAATAGGCGAAAAATGTTGCATTTGCGTATAAAATATGATACAATATATTGAATGACAAAAAACAAAGGGGTAGACCCGGATGGAAAACATAGTATTCAGAAAATCGTTCAACGGATATAACAAGGACGACGTGAATTCCTACGTCATCAGCATTTCAAGGAAAGTTTCCGAAGCGGAGAGCGCAAAGCAGGAGGCTCTTGCAAAGCTCGACGCCGCGGAGAAGGAAAAAGAGCTTCTTTCCGCGGAGCTTGCCGTCCTTAAACTCAAGGCGGAGAACCTCGCGAAAACCGGAGCCGGGATAAGCAACACCGAACTTGAAAACCTGAAAAAAACACTCGAAGAGGTAACTCGCGAACGCGACGAATACAAGAATGCCGTCGAGGCGAACGAGGAAAAATCCAGGCAATACGACAGTCTCAGCAGCAAGCTCGGAGAAGTCATGATCACCGCTAACGCGCAGGCGCAGGCGCTGATCAGCGACGCGGAAAAACGGGCGAACGCCCGCTACGACGAGATGCTCGATGATTCGAGAGCCAAGGTCGGAGAATTGAACGAAAAATATTCCGGAAAAATATTCGATAAGACGCGCGAGCTGCTCAAAAGGCTCGACGACATAGTGACCGACTCCGCTCTGCTCAAGGCGGAGGTAAAGGTCGCGCTCGACGAAGATATCGAGGAATGCAAGAATCACGACGGAGGCGATAAGATTGAGCAATAAGTACAACACGGCAAACGTAGAAGAATGGGCGCCTACGCTCCGCGCGGGAAGCGAGATACTCCTGTCCGGCGTAGTCTACACGGCGCGCGACGCGGCGCACAAACGCATAAACGCCCTGCTTGACGAGGGCAAGCCTCTCCCGTTCGACCTTAAAAACGCGACGGTATATTACGCGGGTCCCACCCCCGAAAAGGAAGGAATGCCGATAGGCTCCTGCGGACCTACGACGTCTACCCGTATGGACGTCTTCTCGCCCCGTTTTCTCGACCTCGGACTCAAATGCATGATCGGCAAGGGCAACAGAGGACAGGAAGTCATCGACGCCATCATCCGCAATAAGGCGGTCTACCTCTGCGCGATAGGCGGAGCCGGGGCGCTCGCCGCAAGGTGCGTCAAAAAACTCGACGTCATCGCGTTCGAGGACCTCGGATGCGAATCGGTAAAACGCCTCGAGATCGAAGACTTTCCGCTCTACGTCGGTATCGACTGCGCGGGCGGCAGTCTGTTCGCGGCAAAATAAAAAACGGCAAATGAAAACGAGAGGACTTTTCGCGAAAGTCCTCTCGCTGTTTTTTTGAAAACACCGTTCTGATTTGATCGGGTTTAGTTTTCAGTCATCTTTTCCCAGTAGACGTATCCGAAGCATTCCTCCGACAGACGGGCGAGGTAATCGAGCTTAGCCACGAGACGGGGATAGGAGTAAATGAAATTGTTGCGTTTCTGATAATCGCCGACCATAGCGAGCGTTTCTTCTATCAGCGTGGCGCGGTCCTCCTGCGGAGTAACCGTGGAGTATATCCTTGTAAAATACGGGTCGTCCGAGGAATACAGGACTTGATCCAATATCTCTTCATTATCGGTATAAGAATCAAAGTCGTATTGATACGCAAACCCGTCCGGGTTGAGTTTCGACCACTCGTTCTCGTCGATCCCGCTCGTAAGCAGATCTATCAGCAGTTCCGCGGCGTGCCAGATCTCGTGATGTACGGAATTCTCGTAAACAGAATCAACGTCAAGCGCGACGTTGTACCACGCTCCGGTGTTGTATTGCAGCCCCGCGGCGGTAAAGCTTTCGTTTTGGTCGCTCGCCATATCTCTTACAAGGAGAAAGCGGAGTCCGCCCTTGCCTCGCGAGTTTATAAAGCTCCGCGTAAAGCCGTCGGGATAGCGTGACAGCGACGTGTCGATTATATTGAGCATATTCACGACGTCCGATATCTCTTCCTCGTCGGAATAACCGTCTTCGCCGGACGTAGTAGACGCAAAGACGTATTCTCCCTGCTCCTCGGCGGACAGTATTTCGTCTCCTATCAGGATCTCCACTCCGTATTTTTCTTCGATCTTATCCGCCCACGTCCTTGCGTCCGAAAGATAGGGCGCGGACGACGCCGATCCGCTTTCCTCCGGAGCGGGGAGCGGCTCGACGGGCTCCGTATAAGAGAGAAGCGACGGATCGACGATATAGGCGGCGACGTTCCCGTCCTGATCGGTAGTTGCGAGCGCTATGCTCTCACCGAATTCGCCGTACGCTCCGGAAATATTCATAAAGCTGCCGTCAAGCTCCGGAAAGGCGGACAGGTCCGCAAGCATACCGCTTCCCAAGTCGAGGATACTCAAATCAGAATTCATATACCCGTTGAAAGAGACCGAATACGTATAACGCGAAAACGGGTTGAAATAAAAGATGTGATCGCCCTCAACGGAACATCCGCCTACGTAACTTCCGTTCGACCCGGAATAGATCCTGACGACGGTTTTCTCCTCGTCTTCACCGATAAACAAAGTATCGCTCGTCGCGATATTGTTGTAACAAAACTCCGCGGTAAGACTGCTCGTATCGAACGAGCATATTTCTTTCCCTGCAAGATCAAGACGGACTATCTCGTTGTGAAGTCCGGCTTTTTCTCCGCTGAAAGAGACCATGACGGATTCGCCGAAATGACTTAGACCGAGTATACTGGCGTCACGGGGAAGCTCGAGTTCGACTCTTGCCGATCCGTCAAGACCGAACGAAACGACGCCTTTCTTGCCGTACCCGAACAAACGCTCGCTCTTCGGATCGAACATCGGCTGATAATCCTCGATACGCAGTTCGCTTTTAAGCTCCTTCGTCCCTTCGGGAGAATAGACGCGTATAACGTTCTCGACGTAGTTCAGCGCGACGGCGTCTCCGTTTTTGCATACGCCCGCAAGAACGTCGTCCGAAGAAGCCGATTCGTAGACCGCCTTCAACTCGTCTTTCACGGAATCGACGACGATGAAGCGGCAATCGACCCAGCCGTCCTGAAAAGCGAATATCCCGTTATCGGCGGAAAAAGCGGCGAACAGCCCCGTCCTTGCTTCTCCCTTTACACAAGTAAGCTCGCGGACCGCGACCTTCTCGGGTACCGCGTCCGTCTCCGCCTCCCCGGAGATAGACTCCGCGGGACCGGTGGCAACGGCGTGAGATCCTTCGTTTTCGCACGCGAATAAGGCGAACGTCAGGATCGCCAGAACAAATAAACACAACAATCTTTTCATAACTGTCCCTCTATCTAAAACGTCCCGGAAGACTGTACGTCCTCCGGGATCCTGTTTGAGCTTTCACTCCGCGAACCTGACGCATTTACGTCCGACGTCTTTTGCTTCATAGAGCGCGTTATCGGCGTCCTTGAACACCTTTTCCGGATCGTCGCCGCGTTTTGCGAATGCGGCGCCCGCGGAGACCGATACGCCTTTCAGCGTTTCGTCTTTCCGGAGGTCGGCGTTTATGGAGTTGATCTTTTCCTCTATCTTGGTTTTGGCTTCGGCTCCCGCCCTGACCATTATGACTACGAACTCGTCTCCGCCGATACGGCAGATATAGTCTTCGGAACGGAACGTGTTTCTCATTATCCGCGCCGCCCCGGAAAGCACGTCGTCGCCGACGTCGTGGCCGTACGTGTCGTTTATGCCCTTGAAGCGGTCGATGTCGATTATTAGCAGGGTATAGGCGAACAGGTCGAGCGTTTTTACGATATCCTCATATCCGCTCCTGTTGTAAAGACCCGTCAGTTTATCGTGAGACGCCTCGAACGCGAGTTCTTTCTTTCGCTCGGAATTCGTCTGATACATCTTGTTGTACGTTTCCGCGAGAAACCGGTACTCTCTCGCTCCTCTGACGGGCAACGGCATGTCTTCTCGTATTTGAGGTATGGCCCGAAGCAGCGGAATGATGACCTGATACGACGTCATAACGGCAACGACGGCTACCATCAGCAAAAGAACAACGATAAGGATCTGCTGACGCGCAAGCAGTTTTCCGAGTCTTTCCGTAGTGTTCTTTTCGGTACTGCGCGTATCTTTGGCAAGCTCGTTGAGACAGTCCTGAACGTCTCCCGTGATCTTGCTTTTGCGGCTGTGGTATGCCGCGTCGAACACCATTGTCTGCGCGAGTTCCTTTTTTTCTTCGGCTGTCAGCGAATTTATATGTTCGCCGACGTCGATATTACGTATCTGCGCGGGAAGCTCGCTGAACTCGAAGCCGAAGAAATCGACCGCGTACCGTATCGCCTTCATTTCGCGCTGCGCAAGTTCGTTTGACTGAAGAAGCGCGTCTTCGATTTCGGAGAGAGCAACGGTTCCCGGAAGCATCTCGCGGAAGATTTCCACGGATTTTTCCCGGCGGCGGGCGACGTTGATCTCGTCAAAATACGCGTTGAGATACGTTCTTTTGCCCGTGATCACGAAACACTGTACCTGTTCGGTAAGATAGTCCGAAGAGACCTGAAGATCGTAAGCGGCGCTCTGGAGTTCGATATACGACTCGGTGGCGTTGTGCATCTCGGTATAACCCGCGGTAGTCTGCACGGTGGTGAACAGAAGAAGGGCGGAGATCACGATAACCATCCCGTACATGATATAATTCAGTTTGCGCTGCGGGATACCGCCGATATACTTTTGTCCGGAAACCGTCATCGTTCCCCCTCCTTTCCGGTTATTCGGTCTTATGATCATAATAGTAGTGTGTTATTATATCACATAATTATAAAAAAGTACACCCCCATTCGTAAACTTTTTTCAAATTTTCATATTTTTTTATTTTTCTGCAAAATATGGACAAATCGGGAAAAATATGTTACAATTATCACAATAAAGTTCGGCTTGTTCCGGTCTTTAAATCTATTTTTCAGGGGTTGTGTCACTATGAAAAACACTTTAAGAGCCGTTGCTCTCGCGACGGCGGTCATTATGCTCGCTCTGGCTGCGGTCTCCTGCGGAGGCGGAAAAGAGATCGGCGTTTACTCGGCGACCAAAATGTCCCTCAACGGTATGGAAATGCCCATCGAACAGCTTTCCGACCTTAAAATGGAGCTGAAAGACGGCGGAAAAGCCGTATTCAATTTCGGAGACGGTCAGCGTGAAGGCGACTACACCGTCGACGGCAGCAAGATCACGCTTTCGGTTACGGCTGACGGCGAGACCGAGACAATGAACGGAACGATCGACGGAAATGTCATCACCTTTGAGCAGTCCGAATCCTCCGAAATGGGCGACCTCACCATGACGCTCGTTTTCGAGAAAAAATAAGGGACGCTTAAGCAAAAAGGAAGGGGCTGTAAAAAAAGTCCCGAAAAAAAAGAGAGACTATGTTCAAAAAAATGAGGACATAGTCTTCTTTTTGTGGTATAATTTTTGTATGACAATAA